>CAZTAR010000183.1:0-9065 GCA_964611695.1 uncultured Planctomycetaceae bacterium
CCATCCTCGCGGCCGAGACCGGTCACCTGGTGTTCTCGACGCTGCACACGACCGGATGTCAAGGTACCGTGAACCGAATCATCGATGCTTTTCCGCATGAGCAGCAGGACCAGATTCGCGTCCAGCTTTCCACATCGCTGATCGCCATCCTTTCACAGGTACTGATGCCGAGGAAGCCTCGCGGCATGGTAGCCGCGTACGAGTTCCTCGTCGTTACGCCCGCGATCGCCAACTTGATCCGCGAGAACAAGACGTTCCGAATTGACTCCGCGATCCAGACCGGCAAGAAACATGGTATGCAGTTGTTGGACGATCACCTTTGGCGGCTTTACGAGGACAACCAGATTGACGCGGACGAGATGATCGACAAGGCGCGGCAGCCCAGCGCTTTGCAGGACAAACTTGAGACCGCGGGCAAACTGCACGAGGCGGGTGACGCCCAGATTACGGTTCACGAAGAAGATATGCCGGATAAGGAGGAAGCAGGGGATTAGAAACTACCTCAGAATTGTGGCATAGGCGTCTCGCCTGTGTTTTCACCACCTAGACGGCGATGCCACAATGTGTTTGGCACAGTCTTGGGGTATTCTGAGATAGTTTCTAAGAAGTCCGCAGCGTACTTTGGGCGCCGACGTGATCGTCGGTGAGGGGGACCAGGTGGGTTGCTTGTGCCACGGGGAAGCACCTATTTGTCGGGACGCTTCTGTTACGCGAATGCAGCGACAGGGGTTTTGACGGATATCCTGACCAAGATTGTAAGTCACGTATTAACAGCCGGAAGGCTCGGAGGCATCGACCATGCCGTCCACCGCTTCATCAGCTCCGACAACCAGGCAATACAAGGGCCGGCCGTTGGGCCGCATCCTCATCAAGATGAGGAAGGTCAATCGGCAACAAGTTCACGAAGCGCTCGCCGTGCAGAAAGCGAAGCGAGGGCCGATCGGCCGGATTCTGATTGATCTCGGCCACATTCAGGACACGGACTTGCAGTTCGCACTCGCGGCCCAGATCGGCATGGAGCCGGCGAACCTTGATTCCATCGACGTGCCTGACGAGGTTGTCAAGTTGGTCCCCAACCAGATGGCCAACACCTATCGAATCATCCCGGTGGAATTCGACGAAGCGTCCGGCACCCTCAGCGTTGCAATGTCTTCTCCGGATAACTTCCAGGCGACTGACGATCTTCGCAAGCTCCTCGGTTTCAACATCAGGCCGATGATCGCCTCGGACGATCAGATCTCCGTCGCGTTGGGACGGTATTACCCCGAAGATGCGGGGCAATCCATCAACGACCTGCTGAGCGAAATCGGAGAGGACAACGATCTCGCCAAGTTCGAGGGACGCGGTGAATCGCTCGACCTTGAAGAACTCCAGGAGTTGGTCCAGAGTAATCCGGTCAAGCAACTTCTGAACCTCGTACTCCTCCAGGCAATCCGCGACCATTCCAGTGACGTCCACTTTGAGCCGTTCGAGGATGAGTACAAGCTTCGGTATCGTATTGACGGTGTGCTTTACGAGATGGTGCCTCCACCGAGGTATCTCTCCCTGGCGATCGCCAGCCGTATTAAGGTCATGGCCAACCTCGACATCGCCGAACGGCGGTTGCCGCAGGACGGGCGTATCAGCCTCAGCGTCGCTGGGAACCCCATTGACTTGCGTGTCGCGGTGCTCCCAACCATGTTCGGTGAATCCGTCGTGCTTCGTATTCTCGATAGAAGCAGCATCAGTCTCGATCTCGACACGCTTGGTATGCGGGAAGACGACCTCGCCGTATTCCGCAAGTTGATCACTCGACCCCACGGCGTCATCGTCAACACCGGGCCGACCGGCTGCGGCAAGACTACGACGCTGTACGCCGCCCTCAATACCCTGAACGACCCGGAGGTCAAGATTCTGACCGCCGAGGACCCCGTCGAATACGACATTGACGGCATTATTCAGTGTCAGGTCAGGCCGGATGTCGGCGCCACGTTCGGTCGATTCCTTCGGAGTTTTCTCCGGCAGGACCCCGACATTATTCTCGTTGGCGAGATTCGTGACCTCGAGACAGCGCAGATCGGCATCCAGGCGTCTCTCACCGGCCACTTGGTCTTTACCACGTTGCACACCAACGATGCTCCGTCGTCGGTTGCGCGTATTATCGACTTGGGCCTCGAAGCGTTCCTCATCACCGCCACGTTTGAAGCGGTCATCGCGCAGCGTTTGTGCCGACGCATTTGCAAGCATTGTCGAAAGGAATACACGCCTACCGAAGAGCAACTCTTCGAACTGCAGCTCAGACCCGAAGATGTCGAAGGGCGGCGATTCTTTATCGGTGAGGGTTGCGACTACTGCAACGGCACAGGATATCGCGGCCGGGTGGGCATCTTCGAGATCATGGTCTTCAATGACCACATTCGCGAACTCATCATGCAAGGCGCTTCCACGAACATCCTGCGGGAAGCTGCGATCAAGAACGGTATGCGGACCCAACGTGAGAGCGGCCTGTTGGCCATCTACGACGGGATCACCTCCATCGACGAGATCATCAAGGAGACGATCGTGGCGGAGTGATTTCCCCTCTTCAACTACCGCGACGATATTCGATACGGCGTGGGAGTTCTACTTCGGCTTTTGCGCAATCACGATCAGATCATTCGATGTTTCGGTTTCAAATGGCGCGTAGTCGTACGCGCCATGACATGCCTCGATTGTTAAACCGCAGTTGGAACACCATCGCCTCATTTTTTCGGGAGAGATCGCGTACAGCGAGCCCGAGGATGTGTGTTGTTTCCATTCTGGTGCGGAGGCCGAACCGAATGTTTGACCGGAGGTTGGCCCAGATGTGGTCGCACCGAGGTCGCGCCAATGTGTCAGGTTCGTGACTTCGATGGTGTCGCCATCGAACGAAAAGAGTCGCGATGATATGTACTCGGTTTTTCCGTGGTGGCAAACGCGAGGACCGCGGACCCGTGGGTGTTCACGCCGCAGTTTTTCGAAGTTAAGAATCTGGATTACCATGCGGCCGCCGGGAGAAAGCACTTTCGATAAGGCGGCGACGGATTGCTCGGCGGCTTGCGCGTTGCCTGTCGCCGCGAGTGAGTTACCGAGGCAATAGACTCCGTCGTACTGATGTGAATCTTGCGGAATGTTCTCAAATGAAGCATGGAGCAACTTCGCTTTGATATGATGTTCCGCCAGGTTCTCTCTTGCGGTGGCGAGCATTTCGGCCGACAGATCCAGCCCAGCGACAAGGTATCCCGCCTCGGACATTGCCACCACGTGACGGCCGGTTCCACACGCAGCGTCGAGTAAACCTAATTGGCCAGGTGGGCCGAATACGTTTTTCAACAATGGCGTTTCCCGGCGCAAGCGCGCTTCCCAGTTCACGCTGAGGTCGTACCACTGCGCGGCCTTGAAGATTGCCCGGTCGTCTTCGTGAAGTTCGTCACCCATGGTTATCGTTCTCCTTCCAGGGGCACAGCGCCGGAATACCGGACCCAGCGGCGAATCATGATTTCCGCGTGTCTCTTTGTTGAGGTCTGGATCGCATTTTACCAGACCTTGGCCTCAAGAAGCATCTGTATTGTATGAATACCTGTGCGAGAAAGTTGACCCAATAGAGAGGTTCACCATGGGGATGTCTTCAGTCAGCGATATCCGTATAGCATTACAGCGAGAAATAAGTCGCTTTTTGCAGGTTGCCGCCAAGCCGGGGCAATCAGACCTGTACCACAATCGTCGGTCGACAGTCCGCTACCATCGTGCGTGTCCTCTATTCGTTGCACGGCTTGATAACCACAACACGGAGGATTTAAGCGTTACACTTCGCGACATCTCGAACGAAGGTGTTGGTTTCTACAGTGACCAGCCTTTTCCCAAGGGGTGCATTATCGGCATCAAACTCTTTTGGGCAGAGCCGAACGCTCCGAGGGTGCCCGCGATCGTTCGCCATCAGGAACTCACCCAACAGGGCTTCTTCATCGGTGCCGAGTTTGCGGCCTCTGATGCCGAGGCCTGCGCAAGAGTCGAATCCGAAACCGGCAAACGCTGGTATGATTAGAGCCTATATACTAGCTCAGAATTTCCCAAGACTGTGCCACCATTCTGAGTTAGTTCCGTATTGAAGTTTACATGGCGTCAGAAACATTCGGCCGCCAAAGGACACGCATGGATTGCGATCCATGGGTTTGCGCCGTGTTTCATTGGCCACCCACAGCTCAATCGTCGGCCTTTTTCCCGGTAGGGCGACGAGATCCGGCCCTCCAATTTACGGGCGTTCCAACAACCCGTTCGCAAAGTTATCGGTATCATCCCAATGCATCACCGTGCATTCCGAGTGCCAAGCTGCTAGTATACTGAGAAGAGAAGCGAGCCGATGGTTCGGTTGGAGGTTGGCAATCTGCCGTTTCCAACCGTGTTTGAAGGGTACGGCCCTCGACTTGGCCAAGTGGGGTGCCAGCGGTCGCAGTCTGATCTACCGATAAGAATACACCACCGCTGTATGAGTCGGTCGCAGGCCCATCACCGCTTATTCCCTGTGTGCGAATTCGAGGCGCTTGGAGTAGGGATAATGTGGAACAAGGATTCCCATCGGCGGTGGGCCGGCCTCGTGATCGAGTGCAGGTTTCGTTTCGTAGGAGGGTGCCACTGGCAGCTTGCTGTCAGTGCCGGCACGGGCGGACAAGCCGCCCGTAGCGCCCAAATGATTCCAGTACTCATAGTTGCGATTCTTTGTGTCGTGGCTTCCGTTTTTTCGGTGACGCGTGACGCCCATGGCGATGAAGGTGACGGTGCCGTTTCGTTGGCGCCTTCTCCGCACGCGCTGCATCTGAGGGTCGGCACAGTCGAACTTCGCCGCGAAACATCACTTTTGTTGCCCGGCGAAACGTTTCCCGAAGCCACGCATCATGTGATCCAGCTTGATGGTCCTATCACGCCCAACCGACGAGCCCTTCTCGAAGGGTGTGGCGTTCGATTGCGGTCATACCTTCCGATGTACGCCTATGTTGCCGACCTGACCGGAACCGACGCGGATACGCTGCTTTCGTTGGGCTTCGTCCGGTGGGCGGGCCCGTTCAAGGATGAATGGAAGCTTTCGCCCGACCTCGGCAAGACGCAGTTCCTCACAAGAGAACGTAAGGCATTACAGGCCGCCAGGAAGAAGCGGTTGGTTGTCTCTGTCTTTCCTGAAGCGGATGTGCGGACATCGTTGCCGTTGCTACAACGCGCGGGTGCTCGGATCAAGGCCACCCATACGATGCGCGATAACCGCAGGATGGTCGTTGATGTCGCGGACACGAAGGTCGCAAGTCTCCGTTCCATTCCGGAGGTCATGTTCATTAACGAGGCGCCCGAGGCGCATCCCCGGAATGCGACCGCGGCCTGGGTTAACCAGAGCAATGTGTCGGACTTCACCCCGCTTTGGGATGCCGGACTCGATGGCCAGGATCAGATTGCCGGCATCATTGACTGGGGCTTCAATTCAACGCATTGCGTATTTGACGATCCGGTCAACCCCATTGGTCCACTGCATCGCAAGATTCTCGCCTACTATGGCGAGGTGCCTAATCCCACTATCAGCTACCACGGCACCCATGTTGCCAGCGGCTTGGCCGGATACGATCCGCTTGAAAGTGATCCCAACCACAAAGGTATGGCCCCGCAGGCGAAGTTCGTCTTTCAACATTACCCCGAGGTCCTGGACGGTGGCGTTTTCTACGCCAACGCGCGACTCACGATCGCCCACGATGACGGAGTCAGGGTCCACAATAACAGTTTGGGAAACAACGACTTCTTCTACAACGACTGGTCACGCGATATTGACCTGTTTACGCGGAACAACGAGGAGGATCTGGTTCTTGTCGCGGTCATCAATTCCGGTCAGGTCAAGGCGCCAGAGAACGCGAAAAACTGCCTCTCGGTCGCCAGCACGAGAGACACGCCCAACCAGGACTCGCACTGTTTCGGCGGATACGGACCAACGGCTGATGGACGACAGAGGCCGGAGGTCTTCGCTGACGGCTGCACGTCAATTGCCGCGTCATACAACAGCTCCTGTGGCACGTATAACAGCGGCGGAACGTCCTACGCAACACCCGTCGTCTCGGCGCTTGCGATTCTCGCGAGACAATACTTTATGGAGGGCTACTATCCCACCGGCGCGCCAACGCCTGGGGATGAACTGACGCCCACCGGAGCTTTGTTAAAGGCACTCGTCATCAACTCCGCCGTGGACATGACCGGCATGGCCGGCTACTTCACCGTCGATGAAGGATGGGGTCGGGTCGTGATGGACGACGCGCTCTACCTTGCCGGAGATAGTCGCAAGTTACTTTTTGAGGATGTCCTCAACATTGACGGGCTCAGCACTGCTGAAACGGATACCCATTTCGTCACGGTCAACGGGAGCGGCGAACCGTTGAAGATCACCCTCGTCTGGACGGATGTTCCGGCGGCCGTAGCGGCCGGCTATACGCCCGTGAACGATATCGACCTTGTCGTCACGGCTCCGACTGTCGGCACGTTTCTCGGCAACGAATTCAGCGGTGATGAGTCTGTCACCGGCGGATCGGCGGATGCCCTCAATAACGCTGAGCAGGTGCATCGCAACACGCCGGAAACCGGCCTCTGGCAAATCGACGTGGTCGGAACGGCTGTCAATGACGGCACGCAGGGTTATGCCCTGGTGGTGACCGGAGACGTGGCATGGTACGAGATTACCTGTCTCAAAGGGGATGTGAATGAGGATGGTTTCGTCGATGGTGACGATGTCCAGCCATTCATCTCAGTGCTGTTGGGCGGCGGGACGCCATTGGAGGAATGTGCCGTGGATATGAACGGGGTTGATGGTCCCGACATCGACGACGTTTCAGATTTCGTGGACGTGCTGCTGGGCGCTGCGAAGGGCGGTGCTCGTTTTGAGGAGGCTCCTTCCCCGGCATTCGGTGGTCAGACCGCCACACCCAGGCGATTTCCTGCTGTGTCGCATCCGGAGTTGGCCTATTGGCTCTTTTGATCTTGAAGGGCTCTAGAATCGTGAAGGCGGAGGCCTCTGTGTTGATGCTGTTAGCCAGAAAAGGCACCAATGGCGCATGCGGAAGGTCGTCTAGCGGACAGGGTTGCATTGTGGACGAGGACTTGCCAACAACAATCGCCGATAAAAGGTTGGGAATCGTTGGTTGGCCTGCTACAATCTCGTATGGGTCGTTTTTGCTTGGCGGGCGCGGCGACCAGGATGCAAGTCCTGAAGGATCTTTACAGCCTGGCACAAATCCAAAACCGGGTTGGCTTGGTTACGACCTCGCACGTTTGTTCCCTGGCGACCCTCCCGGTTGTTGTTTTTGTCATGAGCATGCATTGGCATGTGCTCCTCGGGGCATGTTTCGCTCCGTGAAGAGGGTGTGGTGTGGGAGATTCTAGAGCAGTTTTCGAGGAGACGTAGCGTCAGACGCCTCCCAATCGGGCGTCGATAATCCGTGGTTTGGTTCGGCCGGCAGGGGCGTCAGCCGCTACGAATTCAGTGAAATGCTCTAACTCTGACGTTTTTGTTATTTTTGATTGAACAGGAGGCCATCATGGCTCGTCGCTTTCTCGCCGGTTGCTCGGTCTTCGCGGTGCTCGCTTGTGCCGCACTCGTGCTCACAAGCCAATCCTCGGTTGCGAAAACGGAAGACGCGGAACCCAGCGGTGCTATCTCGAGAATAGACCCCTCCATAGGCGGAACCGGCAGCAGCGCCGGGCTGAGTGTGGAGGAAGTCAAGAGGGAATTCAACCTGACTGCTGTGAGTCTCCAGAGGGTCAGCATCCAAGGTTCGGCTGGACAATCGGTAATCGCCGAGGTCAGTCTTGATGGGGTGGCCTTGACGCTGGATTTGAAGCCGCATTCCCTTCGTGCGGATGGATACAAACTTCTCGCTTCCGTTGATGAGGGCATCCTTGTTGAGGTAGCTCCGGGCCCGGTTCGCACCATGCGGGGGACGGTCACCGAGATTCCGGACAGTATTGTGGCGGCATCGCTCCTTGAAGAGGGGCTTATGGCCAGGATTATCCTGCCCAGCGGGGACGAGTATTGGGTGGAACCATTGAGCCAGCGTTTCGCCGGCGTCTCTCCGGATTTACATGCCGTCTATAACCATGACGACGTTATCCCCAGTGGCGGCACGTGTGGAACCGGCCCGCTTCAACGCGACGTTCCGTCAGAGCCCACTGGTGACGGCGCCGGTCCCCGCGAGGATTGCGGCGTCACAAGTTTCTGCGTCGCCGAGCTTGCCTGTGACGCAGATTATTACTACTACGGGGACCACGGCTACAGTGTTTCCAATGTGGAAGCTCGAATCGCGACGGTCATCAACAACGTCAATGTTCAATACGAGCGCGACGTCGGCATTACGCATTCAATCACGGCGATTATCGTTCGCACAACATCAGGGGCTGATCCCTATTCCACTTCGGATCCGAGTTCTCTCCTCACCCAATTCCGAAACTATTGGAATGCCAACCATGGCGACATTGACCGAGATCTGGCGCATCTCTTCACGGGCAGAAATATTTCCTATCCCGATGGCACAATTGGCATTGCCTACGTAGGTGTGATTTGTACGAGTTCTGCCTACGGCCTTGTCCAGTCGGATTGTTGTGGAAGCGGTGATTGCTCCACGGACCTTTCCGCCCACGAGATGGGACACAACTGGGCCGCCGACCACTGTTCATGCAGCAGTCCCGACTACACGATGAACGCTTCACTGACGTGTTCGGTCCGGTTTCACCCGACCTACACGATTCCCGCGATGGAGTCTTACCGAGAAAGCAAAGAGTACTGTTTGACCTCCAGTATTGTTCCGCCGCCGGCCAACGATAATTGTGCCTTCGCGATTGAAGTCGGCAACGGCACCGTTGGCGGTTCAACTGAGTCGGCTACGAATGACGGTTCGGCCACTTGCGGCATTTCCAACAGCACGCCGGACGCGTGGTACACGTGGACGAGTGGGCCCAGCGGGACGTTGGTCGCGGAAATGTGCGGTTCCGGCTATGACACGGTCCTCTCTATCTACACAGGGTCCTGCGGCAGTCTGACTGAAGTTGCG
>CAZTAR010000184.1:0-9038 GCA_964611695.1 uncultured Planctomycetaceae bacterium
GCATGCTCCGTTGTAGCGTCGGCCCCCCGTGGCCGACGGGAAACACCAGTTTGCTCGCCCCCTACCAGGCCGAACGCTGACCGCTTGCTTACGCGCGCGGCTCTGATCACTGCCGCAGAGGATGCCATCTCATGCCGAAGATGCTCTAAATTATTCTACTCACGCGAAGGTGATTCCACACTCTTTGCTTCGCAAAGGATGGGACACCCAGGCTTGATAGGTTATCCTCAAAGAAGGTGTTATACTACCGGTTCGCGTAGCGCGCGCCGGAAGTAATGCGCAGAACGCGTGAGAGATAAAACCCAAAACCTATCAGATTGGGTGCGAGAACCGCACATGTGATGATGAGTGTCCGCGCCACCTGCAACGTGGCCTCAATCCCTGCATAGAAGGGCCGGTGGGCAATCAGGAGGGCAAACCAGATGAAGTCGGCCGCAACACAGCACACAAGAAGGCCGCTCAGGTAGGACGTCGCCTGCATGGCAACGCCGGTCAGATTGCGTTCAGCCTTGGGCTGATACAGCAGCCCGACCGCGAAGGCCGAAATCATCGAGAGGGCCATGGTAAACAGGGAAGTGATGAAAGCGATCCACGGACCGACGAGCCACACGATTTCAGTTTCTCGCTCAACAGCACTTATGCCGCTTTCAGCGGCGAGGCAGAGGATACAACCAACCCAAGCAGTCAGAAAGATCGCCGGCACATGCAGGGCGAAAAAACGCCGATGATCCGTGCCTGCGCTGACAGCGCGGAGTTGCCTGCCAAAACGAGTTGGTTTGGTAATCGGGTCGACCACACTCCGCCACCACGCCGGCCACCAGCCGACCGTGCGGCGTCGCTGCCAAGGGCTTCCAGGTCTCGCATCTTCCCCAAGTGAAACCTCTGCCGGCTCACCGCACTCGGGGCAACGACCCTCCAACGCGATCCCGGTCAGATTGTATCCGCACTGCTCGCAGATCGGAGGGCGGGCGATCGGCGACACATGCCGGTCTGAACCAATGCCGCAGAACAACGCCCACAGCCACCATATCGCGGCGAGGAGGATCGTTAGGACCATGAAGACCTCTGCGTTGCGAACCAAGAAGGGGTATTGGTTCCAGGCCTCATCGTGGGCCCGCCTCCATTCCTGCCGGGTTTGTTGTCGCTCGCCTGGCGTTATGTCGGCGGGAAGCGTCTCCCACGGCACTTCTCGATTGACCGCGAATATTGCCTCACTGCGTCTTCCATCAAGCTCGACAACGATTGTCCCTGCCAGCAGTATCAGGATCGCCAGGAACGGGGTATGCATCCAAGTCCGACCTACAGCATGCTTGATGCTTGAGCGAATCGGTTCGTCGGCCGCGCCCCAGGGCGAACAGACCAGGGCCAACACCAGCGCTCCTATTTCGATGCCGAGGAAGGTACTTCCGATCGTGAGCGCCACTTGCCATCCCGGGACACTATCGATTTCGCTCAAAAGAAAGGTGATGCCGTTGTCGATTTCGTAGAGCAGATTGGAGGGGTTCGTGGGACTGAGTGCCTCCGACCAACAAACAAGCAAGAAGAGAAAGGCGGTCGCGGCGATCACCGCGAGAAGGTGCGCCCAATACGCGTTTGCAAGAGAAACATGCCGAGAACGACGGGCGACGAGCGCTGGAACAATGCCGGTCAGGAGTGCAACGAACAGGAACGACCATCGCTTCTCGCCGAGGGGCGACGCTGATGTCGATGTCGGTGTCGCTACCGACGCCGGACCTTCGGGTTGAGCTGTCGGCGGCTGTTCGATTGCAGCGGCACTCCAGAGTTTGGCAACCTTCTCGTTCTCCTGGGCGCGTTGGGCAGGATCGGCGTCGCCTATCCTGTCCCAATGCGCGGCCACCCCACGGAAGGGCGCCACATTGTGTGCGGCGATCGATGCCCGGGTCAACTGCAACGGACAAACCTGGGAACACCCTGGCCCCGGGCAAAGCCGGATTCCGCATTCAATCGCTCATCCCACTGAGAAGGTCATAGGGCGTTTGTACGTTCTTAATTATTTCCTTCATTTCGCCCCCATCAAAAGCCCGAAGCGTCTCAGTTCGGACGTTGCCAATCGAGCCCAGGCTGAAGGCCATGGTGGCAGCGGTGTCGTCATCGGGCGCCTCCAGGATGTGGACAAGGTCGAATCTCCCGACCGTCCAGAGGGTGCTCTTGATGATGACGCCGAGTTTCTCCGCGGCAACCTCGAACGCCTCGGCACGCTTCGTCGTCGCAGCCAGATTCTTCAACCCCTGCTGAGTAAAGGTTACAAGGCAAACGTATTGTGGCATGATGACCCTCGCTAATCAAGATATGGTGTAGCACGAAAAATGCGGCCGGAGTATTCCGACCACTGACTCCACGCAAATTGTAGGCTTCGCATCACCGATCGCAACAAAAACAAGAAGGCCGTCCGCGAAACTGAAATTGGACGGGCTGTCGAGACGATCAGGCCATTGGCGGATACGACCAAGGACCGCGATTCTCCGGCAACAAAAACGGGAGAGGTCCTGGATACACCTGCCCCAACCGGACAAGCGCATTCCCCCCGTGACAAGCGTTTCTCATACGTGGAGATGAGCTTGCGATAGTACATGGAGACGTGCTTGGGAAAGATGGAGAGGATCATGCCTGACTCGTCGATCATGACGCGCGAGCAATAGACCGTGTGGCTTCCACGAAACCGGGCCCGCTTCCGCAATCCCGAGCCCACCGGCGAAGTGTCATTCCTTTGCAACCTTGCACACGGAATCGAGGTCACGGGTTGATTCAATAACTTGACCGGGAAATATAGATATGCTATATACCCCCATGCAGATAATCTGTTATCCTTTCGAACTGCCGATAACACCCGATCGGAACAGAGATTATGGCTGACCTGGACGGCCGAAACGAGATCAACGATCCGCTCATCGCCATTGGCGTGCTCGCACAAGAAGTCGGATTGTCCGTCTCCGCCGTTCGGAAGTACGAGAATGAAGGTCTGATCATCGCCCACCGCACGCCATCGGGCCACCGACTCTTTTCACACGAAGACATCAGCCGGGTTCGCAACATCCACGATCTCATCCAAGAAGTCGGCCTCAATACCGAAGGAATCCGGCGTATCCAAGCGCTCATCCCGTGCTGGGAACTGTTGCCCTGCACGGGGAATGCCCCAGAAGAGTGTCCCGCTTATCAGGAGACTGTACGTCCCTGCTGGATGATCCGCGGGTTGGACTGCGCCCCGCAGGGGAATGAGTGCCGCCAGTGCGTCATCTATCGCTTCGGCTCCCTTTGCACCCAGAACATCAAACAACTGATGCAGGTAAAAAACGGTATACGTTGCACGAGTGCCGCCATGGAACAGCTGATGGACCGAAAGCGGCGGTCCCGGGAGGAAAACTGAATGGGAACCTCGATACTGCTCTTGATCACATACCTCGCGATCGTTGTATTTCTCGTCTCGGTAGCACACCGTGCGATCAAGATCGCCACCCTTCCACTTCATCTACGATGGGAACTCTATCCCGTGGCCCATGAGAAAGGCCGCGCTGACTATGGAGGCTCCTACTTGGAGGAATCCAATTGGTGGACCAAGCCGCGTGAGTCTTCGACTGCCGGTGAACTCAAGGTGATGGTCCCCGAAATCCTCCTTCTCGCCGGCGTTTGGGAACACAATCGCTCTCAATGGCTGCGTTCCTTTCCGTTCCACTTCGGCCTATACCTGCTCGCCGGTCTGCTTGCCCTGCTGATGGCCGGCGGCATTGCGACGGCGGCTGACGCCCAGATTTCGCCCGAAGGTGGCACTGTCGCGACGATTCTCTACCACGCAACCTACGTGATCGGCTATGCGGGTCTGGTGATGGGTCTGCTCGGCTCGCTCGCGCTGTTCGCCCGGCGGCTGCTAAACGAAGACTACCGCGAATACACCAAAAAGGTCGACTACTTCAACCTGGCGTTTTTCGTAGTGACAATAGCCGTGGCACTCATCGGCCAGGCGACCGCTGATCCACATTTCGCGGAAGTCAGGGCTTACTTCGCCAGGCTGGTCACATTCGACTTCTCGACGACCGCGACCGGCCCGACCAGCCTGATCGCCATCGAGATTGTCCTGGTCTCGATCTTGTTGGCTTACATCCCGCTGACGCACATGTCGCACTTTTTCACCAAGTGGTTCATGTACCACGATGTCCGGTGGAGTGATGAGCCGAACTTTGTCGGCGGCAAAATCGAGAAACGCGTCAACGAGGCCCTACAATACCCCGTGAGTTGGTCCGCGCCCCACATTCGAGGCGACGGCAAGAAAACTTGGGCCGAAGTCGCGACCGAGGGAGTCGAGGAGAAAAAAGAGCAATGAAAAAACGCGTTAAGATCGAGGACATCTCGAAACCATCGGCGAAGCTCTCCGAACTCCGCAAGGAGGATTTCAAGCCGTTGCCGGCACCGTTCGACACGCCCGAGTCCACCCCCGATTTCGCACCGCTGAGCGAATCAGCGTGCCAGAAATACGAGTGCTCGCTAGATAACACGATCGCGATCAGTCTCCCGAAGCCCAAGAGCCAGGAGGAAGAGGACGAGCTGGTCGCCAAGTTCATCTCCGGCCTCGAGAAGCTCTTCACCAAAGAGAACAACTGGACTTTTCTCCAGCCCCTGCTGCTCTCGATGGAACATTGCGCGACCTGCCACACCTGCTCGGATGCCTGCCACATTTTCGAAGCGAGCGGCAAGAACCCGATCTACCGTCCGGCGTACCGATCCGAGGTCTTCCGCCGTCTGTACAAGAAGTTCGTCAAATCCGGCGGTCAAGGCGGCCTCCTCCAGGCCTGGCGAGATGGCGAGATCGAACTCAACTGGACGACCGTCGCCCGCCTTGCCGAGCTTGCCTACCGGTGCAACCTCTGCCGTCGCTGCGCCCAGACCTGCCCGATCGGCGTTGACAACGGTCTGATTGCCCACGAGATTCGCAAGTTGTTCAGTCAGGAGATGGGGATCGTTCCGAAAGAACTCCACGACAACGGATCCGTCCTCCAGCTCAAGGTCGGCTCCTCGACCGGTATGAACGATGCCGTCGTCAAGGACAACATGGAGTTCATCGACGAGGACGTCACCGAGAAGACCGGCATCAAGGTCGAGACGCCTTGGGACAAACAGGGCGCCGATATTCTGCTCATCCACAACGCCGGCGAGATCATGGCTTGGCCGATGAATCCCGGCGCCTTCGGTGTGATCTTCGAATCCGCCGGCCTGAATTGGACCATGTCCAGCGAGATCGCCGGCTATGACAGCATCAACTACGGGGTGTGGTACGACGACGCCCAATTCGCCCGGGTCGCCATCAAGCACGCGGAGGCGGCCAAGAAACTCGGCGTCAAAAAGATCGTC
Organism: uncultured Planctomycetaceae bacterium; assembly: GCA_964611695.1. Taxonomy (GTDB): domain Bacteria; phylum Planctomycetota; class Phycisphaerae; order UBA1845; family UTPLA1; genus CAZTAR01. Next base: position 5,362 of record CAZTAR010000184.1, read on the forward strand.
CTGGGAGAGTGCGGCCACGCTCACAAGGCCCTGACCGTCATTGCCGACCGTGTTCTGACCGGGGACCTCAACATCCCGCGTGAGAGCAGTATGGTGACGCTTGAGAATCTCGTCTGCTCAGGCAGACTCAAGGTCGATCCGTCGCGCAACGATTTCCCCGTCACGCTCCATGACCCCTGTAACCTCGTGCGTCTCATGGGTATCGTCGAGCCGCAAAGGCGTATCCTCAGGAAGATCGCCCCCCGATTTCGCGAGATGTACCCCCATGGCGTGGATAACTACTGCTGTGGTGGCGGCAGTGGGTTCGCCATCATGTCGGGGCACAACTTCAACGACTGGCGTCATCAAATCGCCGGCCGCAAGAAGCTCGAACAGATACTCAACGCCTTCAAAGACGAACTCGACCCGTCCATCAAAAAGTACATCTGCGCGCCGTGCTCCAACTGCAAGGGCCAATTACGCGACCTGATCACGTATTACGACCTTTGGGAGAAGCACACGATCTTATATGACGGACTCGTCGAACTCATCGTCAACTGCATGACCGACGCGAAACCCGGTTTCATCGAGTGGGAGATGCACTAGCTCGCATTTTTCATCGCGACTCATCATGTTGCGGTTCCCGGCCTCTTCGCGTTGCGATGGTTGCCGGCTGGGAGCCGTGGTCGTGTTGAATTCGCCGAGTCCCCCTCCGAAGCGCACTTCAACATGTCGAAACACTGCGGATTGCATCTACACTTGTGTTGTGTTACGACTCTGCAAATGGGCGACACAGCCAAGAGATTGCTTGGTCGCGGCTTGCCTCAACTGCTCCACAGCCCGGCATCCCTGGACCGTGCCACTCGGATTCCATCAACTGAGATGGATCGGAGCACGCGATAACTTGGGTGGTAACGTTTGAAGATCAAGAAAATCCCATTCCAGCTTTCAGAACGCGTCCCCAGGTGGGCGAGGTTTCTTGTCATCGGTGCTCTGGCCGGCGTGTTGGGCGGGCTGGCGGCGGCAGCGTTTGAATGGGGGTTGACAATCGGCTCGGGCCTGCTCGTCGGACGCTTCACCGGGTTGGGCGGCCCCGATACCTGTCAATTCCGTTGGGGTGTGCTCCTATTGCCGGCACTCGGCGGGCTGGCATCGGGGATTGCCGTGCGACTGCTCTGCCCCGAGGCCATCGGGCACGGAACCGATGTTCTCGTTCGCGCGTTCCACCGGGACATGGGGCGGCTTTCTTTGAAAGGACCGCTCGTCAAGGGGGTGGCCGCCATTGGCGTTATCGCCTGCGGCGGATCGGCGGGGCCTGAGGGTCCGATCGCCGCGCTCGGCGCCGCCATCGGCTCCGTGCTCGGGCGTGTCTTCGGCGTGACGCCGCGTGAACGTCGCATCCTCCTGCTCGCGGGTTGCGGCGCTGGCATCGGCGCGATCTTCCAGTGTCCCCTCGGCGGCGCCCTCTTCGCGACGAGTATTCTTTATCGCGAGCCCGAGTTTGAAGCCGAAGCGATCGTTCCTTCCGTGGTGGCGTCCGTACTCGGGTATTCGACCTTCATGGTATTCTGCGGTTTCGGCGAGCACCTGTTACACGGGGCGGAAAAGCTAACCTTCAGTTCTCCGCTCGAACTCGTGCCCTACACAATCCTGGGGCTGCTGTGCGGATGCGTCGCGATCTTCTTCAGTCTGTGCATGAAGACGGTCCAGCAACGCCTACTCCCGCGATCTGGGTTGCCGAGGTGGCTCGCGCCGGCGGTCGGCGGGTTGGCCACGGGTGCGCTCGCGTGTCTGCTGCCTCAGGTTATGGACGGACAGTATCGATTTGTCCAGGGCGCTGTCGACGGAGGACTGTTCGAGGGCGTGGCGGAGGTCAACTGGTGGCGCTGGGCGGCGGTGTTCGGCGCGATTGCCCTCGCCAAATGCGTCGCCACGGGACTGACCGTCGGCAGCGGTGCTTCAGGCGGGGTGTTGGGGCCGTCCGTCTTCATCGGGGGCGTCGTCGGCGCATTTCTGGGGGCCCTTTGCGAAGCGGTGTACCCAGGCACCTTCCCTGTGTCTCTGCGACACGCGCTCATTCCCGTCGGGATGGGTGGTGTGTTGGCCGCCACCATGCGAACGCCCCTGGCGGCAATCGTGATGGTGACGGAGATGACAGGCAGCTACGGCCTGATCGTGCCGGTGATGTTGGTTTGCGTGAGTGCCTATGTGGTTGGGCGGCGTTGGGGTCTGAACGAGGAGCAAGTCCGGGGTGCGGCCGAGTCTCCCGCCCACGCCGGCGACACGATCGTCCACATTTTGGAATCCTGGCCTGTCAGCCGGTTGATGGAACATGATTGGATGCCCACTGTGCCGCCGGAAACCCGACTCTCGGAGATGGTCAAGCAGGTGGAGTTCGGAACGCGGCCGGTGTTCGCCGTTGCAAAAGGCGATCAACTGTTGGGCCTGATATCCACCGCCGATATCCAACGGATGATGGACGAGCCGTCGGCGGCCGAGGCGGTTATCGCCTCCGACATGATGACTGAGCAGCCTGTCGGTGTGTATGCACACCAGAGTGCTTACGATGCGTTGAATGTATTCCGGAATCGCGGGCACGATGTGTTGCCCGTCTATTCACGGGGTCCACGGCATCGTTGGCTCGGCATGTTGACGCGTGAGCGAGTTTTCAAGGCGGTCCGACGCCACGTCGAGAGATCGCAGCAGACGGTTCTGCGCGAACACCGTGGCCTCGAAGCGATCGATCAGGAAGGGCAATTGCAGGAATTGGTAACTGGTCTGGCGCCTTCACGTCGTCATGAGATTCAGCGGCTGTTCGTGCCGTTGCAGGCTGTGGGGCGTTCGCTTCGGGAGGCGGATTTCCGCAAGACCTTCGGCACCGAGGTCATCGCCATTGAACAGTCAGACGGTACGATCCAATGCCCCCCCGATATCGAGGCCCCGCTTCGGACCGACCAGCGGCTCGTGGCAGTGGTTATAGCGGCAGGTGACGTTCGGAGTTGGGAAAGCTAGGGCGCGTGTATTAACAAATCGAACGAATGCCAAAAGGTAGTACGAATTTCGAAGGGTCGTACGGGCGTCCCGCCCGTGGCCGCACGGGCAAGACGTCCGTAGCCTCCATATGAAATGTGCAACTTGTTTTTGCGAGAGTCTTTATAGTGTTTCACATTGATATGTGGCACCGGCGTCTCGCCGGTGAGGCAACGGCACTCGGCCTCCTTGCTTCCACCGGCGAGACGCCGGTGCCACACTCAATCGTTAACTGCTTTAGCCGCCCGTGGAAAAAACCGGAGCGTCGATCACGGCTCAAACGAGCACACCATTTGACGCACAAACATCGCGACTGGCCCTTGCCATTAAATCCGGATACGATGATGCGGCTTCAACTTCCAACGGTTGGCGCTAGAGCCTTTTTCGAGAGAACGTAGCGTCCGCCCCCCGTGTCGGACGTGGATTACAAACTGTTTGCCTCGGCCGACAGGGGCGTCGGCCGCTACGGAGAAAGAACATCTGCTCAAGTTGATTGGGGGTTCACAACGCCCCGGACAAGCCCTGTGTGCGGTTTTGGTTTGCGGTCGAGCCAAACGACCGGATTGCGTTCCACTCGAAAAAAAAGAAAAACTGACAAACCCAGGAGAGTCACGTCGCGGTAGGGACCGCCCTTTCGGGCGGCCCCCCGCACAGATCCCAGCGAGCGG
>CAZTAR010000185.1:0-9002 GCA_964611695.1 uncultured Planctomycetaceae bacterium
CAACGGGCTTTCATAGAAGAGCCGCGCGCGTCAGCAAGCGGTCAGCGTTCGACCTCGTGGGGGGGCGAACAAACGGGTGACCCCCGTCGGTCCCCCCTGGCCGACGAGAAACACAAACGGTGCCAGATACCCAGAAGCGTCAACCGCAAAAGACAACAGCCACCGCCGAAAACGTCAAAAGGCGCCGGAGCCCACAGACTCGCGAGGCCGGGACAACCTACGCCGCAGCAGCCGGGAAAACCACCGGGCGTTTCACCCACCTGAGACCGTAAACAGAAAACAGCGCTGCGATGAACAGGAGCACGTTTCGGCCGATTGTAAGCCAGCCCGCGTGACTGCTGTCCTTGCCGGTGCACCCACACGAAATATCCAGCCCCATATAAATGGCCGAGTAGCCGATCATCGCGATGAAGACCACCAACAGACCGCAGATCAGGATCGCCCCGGCCCGACGTGTCTTCGGGATGACGAGCATCGCCGCGGCGGCCACTTCCCACCACGGCAGGAACAATGCGGGCAGATGGAGCAGCACCTCCGGCAGAATGCGATAGTTCCGAATGTCGATCGCGAATTGCCGAGGCTCGACAATCTTGCCATAGGCCGCATAGATAAAGAAACCGCCGACGAACAGGGCGCACATATGTGCCAGAAAGGCCTTGGTTTTTCTCGCCCCGTCACCGCTCATTGTTCACTTCCGACCTCCAAGCAGTCGCTGAACTCATTCAGCATCAGCTCGACCTCCTCCCACCCGTTCTCATAGATCATCACCCGCGTGTATTGGTAGTACCGCCGCAGGGTATCCGATACATTGACACTCGCTTCGCACCCACCGCCGCCGCAATAGACGATGACGAGATCATCCGGGGCAACCTGCCCGGTCACGTCGTCGATGTGCTCGAAAATGGAATCCGCCGGAAGGCTCACCGCGCCTCGCAAATGGCCCTCGGCATATTCATCCGCGGAGCGGGCATCAATAAACGAGGCGGTGCGGTCATGCAAATGTTTCAGCACAACCTCGTGGGTGACCCGCTGTTCCTGATGCACATCGTGAGTCTCAACGCGACCGTCTTGGTTCCCGTCGGGGCGGGGCTGTGAGGAGACGGGCGCCTTTTCAGCTGGAGGAGCCGCCAGCGGGGCGCGGAGCCATTCCATCTTGTGCTGGCCGAGGTTCGCGCCGACCGCAACACTGCTGCTAATCAGCAACGCCGCAATGATCTGAACAAGATCCCGTCGCATCGTCGTCTTTCTTACGGTTGTGCCAGACCGAAAAAACGAATGTTGTGTCACTATTCGGCTGAAGGGTGGCACGCTCAATCGACAGCTAGGCCGTGGCCTGCCTCACGTGCGGCACGGCCCAGCGGTGCTGGACCGTGCCACCCTAAAAACTCATCAACCGACGCATGACGATGCACCAGGCTACCCGAAGTCCATCGTCGAGTCGCGCGAGAAACCCCTTCGATCACGCAGAAGACACTATCTTTAGAATGGTGGCACAGGCGTCTCGCCTGTCTTGTCACCGCCGAGACAACAGCGCCACAATGGGCAGGCAAAGTCTTGGCGTATCCTAAGATAGTATCCAAGGCGACTCTTCCGTGACTTACTTCTTCTCACCATCAGTCTTCGGGTCGCCCGGGCTCGGCTTTGCCTGTTCGACTCCCTTCGTCGCCGCCTTGGCATCTTTCGCTGCCGCAGGTTTCTCCGGTGCTTGAGCTGCGTGATCCGAGACCTTTCTCGCAGCCGGTGTCAGCCGACCGCCGGCCTGTTGGGCCGACGGCATTCTTCGGCCACCCTTCGGAAGCGACATGGATTGGACTGGCCGGTTCGCTCGCTGTGGCGGGCCCTTCTGATTCCTTTTCGATATTCCTTGGATTGGAATTTCGACGGTCGGTATCGTGGAATTGTTGGTGTTGAAAGTAATCTTGTCGCCGGACTGCGGTGGGTCGTACTCGACCGGAATCTCAACGGCAATCTTATACTGCTGGCCCGTGACCGATTCCAGAAGCGTCGCCTTGATAAGCGGGTTGCTCGCCTGAAGGTTGGTCACTTCCAACGGCTTGCTTGAATGGTTCTTCACAGACAGCTGGCGATTCATCAGCTCCGTCCGGCCCTCACGCAACACCAACTTGGCCGGCATCACGTCCACATCCGCCGTGATGTATACGCGAGCCTGCACTTTCAATTCAGGCATTTCTTTCAGGCCGGTCGAGATTTCGATGCTGCCGTTGTTGTTGCCCGAGTGGAACGGGGGCATCATGCTGACAGTCAGTTCGAACTTCTTGCCTGGCTCGAGTTCGGTCACTTCGGCCTTGAACATCGGGTTCGAGCTCCGGATGTTCGTGAGAGTTGCGGCTTCGTCCACATTGTTCACGATCGTCAACTTCCGAACGAGCGTGCTGTCCCCGGCCGCCTCCGCGGAGACCCGGTTAAACGCCGCCATCGTGGGAGTTGCTTCGATCGGCTGCCAGACCACACCTTGGATCGTGATCTTGATCGTCCCGTCCTTATCGGGAACATTCGTATTGACCGTGACGGCCTTCTTGAGTGTGCCGCTACGTCGGGCGGTCGAGAGTTTGAGAGGAATCTTTCCCGTTTCACCGGGCTGAATAATCCGGTCATACTGACCGGCAACTGTGCAGCCTCAGCCTGGTTTGACGCGAAGGATTTCCAACGGTCCCGTACCGGTGTTCGTGAACCAAAACTCATGTTTCACGTCGTACCCCGCGCGGATACGGCCGAAGTCCCACACTTGCGTGTCAAACTCAATCGCCGGCACCTCACCGGGTTTCAGCACGACAGTCGGTTTTGGCGCACTGCCGCGTTTGGGCTGTTTCGAGCGACGCCGGTCATCCAAAGTGCTCTTCCGGCTGAGCGGAGATGGAGGACCTTGGACACCCACACCGGGTCGGTTGTGCTGCGGCTTGCGGGCGCTGCCTTGCTTGCCTGCGGGAGATGGTTTGGGGGCGACTTGGCCTGCGCCGGGTTTGTCCTGTTGTTTCGAAGCACCCTTCTTCTGAAGGTTTGAACCTTGTCCGGAATCGTCCGGGGTTTGTGCCAGGGCGGCTTGTCCCGTCGCCAGAAGAATGACCACGGCAATGGCCGCGGCGCCTCCTATCAAGGGGGCTCGTAAGAACCGATGCATCGTCATGTGAACTTTCTCCCACTAAACGGGTCAGGGTTGCTCCAAGGGCCACGGACTTCCTCGACAGATCGAGGACGACCGGATTCGCAAGATCCTCCTGCGTCTCTTGTCGCAAGTATAGCTGAAAGGCATGAGTTGAAGGTGTAACGGGTCTGTAACGTTCGATGAAAACCCCGACCCGAGCCACCTCCCCCAAGGGTGCGAGTTCGTGTTGAAGGAATTCCAACCGTGGGCGGAAACGCGAACCGAGAGATATCGGACCTCGCCCCAAAGACGCCGGCGCCAGGCCAAGTCAACACCTCGTGTTACCTCTTACAGGCTAAGCACAAGGCCGAATCCTCACCCGCCGCGGGAGTGATGAAGTGGCTCGAACGGCCGAACAGGTCTTTCCGCAAAACTACGCCCAAGGGAGTCGTGTAGTAGTTGTGAATGTAAGAGGCATAAACCAAAATGGCTTGCTGCCAATCCCGCCCTCCGTCTTCTGACTTGCGAAGAGCGTAATAAACGCCGTCAATTTCCCCATTGTGTCGCGTGACGATGTCGGCGATGAGGACCTCTTCCGCCGCCGCCCGGATATATTGCCAGTCGAGATCCTCCGCATGGAATACGATCCGATGCAACTCTTCGATCCGACGCAGGATTCGATGGAGATAATCGTGATCGAGGATCGCTTGGCGAAGTTCCCGAAGTCGCTCCTCACTTAGCAGAGGCATAATAGGACCCTGATCTTCATTTGACTACATATGCTGCATTCCGCGGGATGATCTCCCGACGGTGCCCGGACAGGTAACACCAAATAGTACGAAAACCCGCCGCAAACAACAACCCAAGCCCCTCCAACCTGCCCCAGTCAAGTTGAAAAGCACGGCTCCGTTTGCATTGTAGGTATAAATAAACTCCGCCGCCGAAGATGGCCAATACCGCCCGCGTCCACAAGCGGTCACCACTCAATTGTGTTGGGATGGGTGTGAACAATCCAGCGATCCCCGTCAGATAGATGCGGAATCATGCGGTGGGGGGAGTGCTGCTCAACAAGCCTGTTCCGCGTCCCCTGTTCTCTTCCGCCACGTCCTGTTAGACTTCCATCCCAGCCATGCATTACCAGACGTGCGGAGGGCAACTGGGGCGATGCTCCGCACCGGCCGATACAGACTCTCAAGGCCGCCGTCATGTTAGGGCGGCCGAGGGCGTCTGGGGGCTCGATTCACATCGTCCCACCCTCCGTGAGAAGGAACCGCCGTGCCCACCTTGATGATACTTCAGGGCCCAGACAAGGGGCGACGCTTGAAGACCCAAGGCAACACCTCGCTGCTGCTCGGGCGCGCCGCCGAACTGCTCCCCCTCACGGATTACACCGTCTCTCGACGACATGCCGAGTTGAGCCGCACTGGCCGCGGCTGGCGGATTGAGGACCTCAGGAGCGCAAACGGCACCTACTTAAATGGCAAGCGGCTCGAACGCCCAACGCGCCTCAAGCACGGCGACCAGATCAAGATGGGTTCGACTCTCATCGTCTGGGATGGCAGCGAAGACAAATCCCTCGATGTCTCCGGCGAGGCCGCCACAATCATCGCCGATCTCGTGGACCTGGACGCAGGCTCACAGCGACAGGACGCTTCGATTATCGGCTCCGTCGCCAGCGGCGACGACAGCATGATCCTCGCATCACCCGCCGCGGCGGAGGCCGTCCGTTCCTGGCGGGTCGTCTCGACACTGTTGGAGGCCGTCGGCGCCGTTGACTCACCGCATCAACTGACCGAGCGAGTCATGGACGTCGTCTTCGAAGAAGTCCCCGCCGATCGTGGTTTCATCCTCATGAAGCAGGAAAAACGCGGCCGCTTTGAGACCGAGGTCGTCAGGCATTCCGAGGATTCCAGAGACAAGATCCGTGCCAGCCGAACCATCGTCGACCACGTGATCCAGAACCGCGAGGGCATCCTCTGTTCCGATGCCACGAGTGACGCCAGGTTCAACAGCGCCGACCAGAACGACAGCATCCACGCCATGGGGCTCCAGTCCATCATCTGCGCGCCGATGATCGCGCGCGAAGAGGTCCTCGGCGTGATCTACATCGATTCCGCCATGAGTAAGCACATCTACACCGAGGAGCAACTCCGGCTCGTCGCCTCGATCGGCCAAATGGCGGCCCTCGCCATCGAAGATGCGAAACTCGTCTCAGAGAGAATGCGGACGGAACGCCTCGCCGCTGCCGGCGAAACGGTCGCGGCCCTCTCGCACTACATCAAAAACATCCTCCAGGGGATGAAGGGCGGCTCCGATGTCGTCGGCATGGGGCTCCAGAACAAACAGCTCGACACGGTCAATCAAGGATGGCAGATCGTCAATCGCAACCTCGACAAAATATACTCCCTGACCCTCAACATGCTCGCGTTCGCCAAACGGCGCGAGCCCCGGCTGGAATTGACCCAGTTCGGTCCGTTGGTTCTCGATGTCCTCAAACTGGTCCAGCACCGCGCCGACGAAAAAGGCATCGTGGTGAATCGGATGATTGCCGACCCCATGCCCCCCATCCTCATGGATGAGAACGGAATACACCAAGTCGTAATCAATATTCTGACAAACGCGATCGATGCCGCTCCGAAGACCACCGGCGTCGTCAATCTCGACCTCTCCTATGACGGCAAAGCCCAAGTCGCCGTCCTCACCATCGGAGACAACGGACTCGGCATCCCAACGGACCTGAAGGACAAAGTGTTCGATGCCTTCTATTCGACGAAAGGGCACGGCGGGACCGGCCTGGGCCTCGCCGTCGCCAAGAAGATCATCGACGAGCACCAGGGTACCATCATCGTCAACTCCGTCGAGGATGAAGGCACCCTGATCCGCGTGATCCTCCCGGCCGATTCCCGAAAACACCTCACCGGAGACGGCACCCACGGCCCCGCCGGACTGGCCTAGTATGACAGCGCTACGTTGTTCGCAGATCCTCATTTGAAGCCCACGGATAGCAATCCGTGGGTCCGCCAAACAGCGATCGCAAAGCCGCTACCCGCTATTCAGGGTCAACGCAACGCTGTTATACCAGCGATTTCCGGTTGATTTTCCTCAGCTTCTGCGAATCCTACCGAAACCCGGAAGGTTTTGCGGCGCCTTATCCCCAAATCGGTCTTGGCACGAAAGTTGCTCCTATACTCTTCCTGACGCTAGAGTAACGGGTTTGGCTTTTGCACCGATCCATGATGGCACTCGGCTGATTCGGAGATTCGACGCATGTTTACAATCCTGGACGCCAGACAACTGGCCTCAGACGTGAAGTGGTTCAAGATCGAAGCACCGCTCGTCGTCAAACATAGACAACCCGGCCAATTCGTCATCCTTCGACTTGAGGAAGGCGGCGAGCGAATTCCACTGACCATCGCCGACACCGACAAAGAGGCCGGCACCATCGAACTGATCGTCAAAGCCATCGGCGCTACAACCACCAGGCTCTGCCAACTGGACAAGGGCGACAAAATCTTGGACGTCATGGGCCCCTTGGGCACACCGACCGAGATCGAAATGGTGGGTCATGCGGTACTCGTCGGAGGCGGCGTCGGCACAGCGGTGATTTATCCGTTAGCCGCCGAGCTTCGCCGTATCGGAAATTACGTCTCCTCAATCACCGGCGGCCGCACCAAAGAGTTCGTCGTCCTCGAAGAGGAATTGAAGAAGGTCTCCGATTCGGTCTACGCCTGCACCGACGACGGAAGCTACGGCTTCAAAGGCACCGTCGCCGACAAGCTCATCGAATTGATGAACGACAAGACGCGACCCATCGGCGCCGTCTTCACCGCCGGCCCCGTCCCCATGATGAGGGCCATCGCCGAAATCACACGCCCGGTGGGGATCAAGACCATCGTCTCTCTGAATCCGATCATGGTCGACGGAACAGGCATGTGTGGCGGCTGTCGCGTCTCGATCGGCAAGGAAACGAAGTTCGCCTGTGTCGACGGTCCGGAGTTCGACGGCCACAAAGTAGACTTCAAAGAATTGGCCGACCGATTGACCGCCTACAGAGAACAAGAAAAAAGGGCCTTCGATCGCGTCAAGGAGCATAAGTGCCAAGAGGGCGCACAAAGTTGTTGCGGCAAGCACAGCGCCTAAACCCCAGAACCAGTCACGTCGCCCCTAACGTGGCCGACAAGAATAACAAACGGTGCAAAACACCCCGTAGCGTCGGCCCCCCGTGGCCGACGAGAACAAAAGGTTTACCCAAAACAGCCAAAAGGGCTGTCGGGCCAAAACACCGACCCGAAGCGCATGCAAGGGTTCAGCAAAGAGGACTCAGCCAATGGCGAAGCTGAAAGCCAAAGAGCGGATGAAGATTGCACGGCAGATCATGCCTGAGCGAGCTGCGGACGTACGCAACCAGGACTTCGAAGAGGTCAACACCGGGTTCGGCTGTGATCCATCCAAGCTCGAATCCCAGCGATGCCTCCAATGCAAGGATGCCAAGTGCATGCAAGGCTGTCCTGTCGGCATTGATATCCCAGGCTTCCTTGACCTCATCGCTGAAGGCGACATCAAGGCCGCCGCGATCAAGCTCCTCGAGGCAAACGCGCTCCCAGGCATCACAGGCCGAGTCTGCCCACAAGAAGAGCAGTGCGAAAAGTTCTGCGTCCGCGGCAAGGGAAAGGGCGAACCCGTCGCCGTCGGCCACCTCGAACGCTACGTCGCCGACTGGGCCAGGGAGAATCTCGATGTCAAGCAGATCCTCGACAAGCCATCCGGCTTCAAGGTCGCGATCGTCGGCTCCGGCCCCGCTGGCCTGACCGCCGCCGGAGAACTCGCCAAGAAGGGCCACGACGTCACCATCTTCGAGGCCCTCCACGAACCAGGCGGCGTCCTCATCTACGGTATCCCCGAGTTCCGCCTCCCGAACAAGGTCATTGCCGCCGAGGTCGATCGCCTCCGCCAGATGGGCGTCAAGATCATCTGCAACGTCGTCATCGGCCGCACCTTCACCGTCAACGAGCTCTTGGAGCAGGAAGGCTTCAACGCCGTCTTCATCGCCAACGGCGCAGGACTCCCCATCTTCATGGATCTCCCCGGTGAGAACCTTAAAGGGGTCTACTCCGCGAACGAGTACCTCACCCGCTCGAATCTCATGCAGGCCTTTCGATCACCAGACAGTGACACGCCCCTCCTCAGAGGTGAAAAAGTCGCCGTCATCGGCGGGGGAAACGTCGCCATGGACGCCGTCCGCACCGCCAAACGCCTCGGCGCCAAAGAGGCCACCCTGGTCTACCGCCGGAGCCGAGCCGAGATGCCCGCCCGTGACGAGGAAATCTACCACGCCGAGCAAGAGGGAATCATTTTCAAACTCCTCTGCAATCCGATTCGTTACCTCGGCACGGAGGACGGCTGGGTCAAAGGCCTCGAATGCATCCGCATGGAGTTGGGCGAGCCCGACGCTTCCGGCCGGCGAAGACCCGTCCCGATCAAAGGTTCCGAGTTCGTCGTCGAGTGTGACGTGGCCATTCCAGCCATCGGCACGCGCGCGAACCCCCTGTTGACCGCGACGACCCCAGACCTCAAAGTCAACCAATGGGGCTACATCGAGGCCGACGAGACCGGGGCGACGAGCATGCCAGGCGTTTTCGCCGGAGGCGACATCATCCGAGGCGCGGCCACGGTCATCCTCGCCATGGGCGACGGCAAACGATCCGCCGCTGCAATGGACGCCTACCTCCGCTCAAAGAAACCGGTCCCAGCCGCTTGAGCAGAGTGCCCACGTCCCTAGAACCTGTGGCACCGGCGTCTCGCTGGTGGTGCGCGCGTGGAAAACTCTCAAGCAAGCGTTCCCCCGTAGCGTCGGCCCCCCGTGGCCGACGGGGATCACCCGTTTGTTCGCCCCCCCACA
>CAZTAR010000186.1:0-8994 GCA_964611695.1 uncultured Planctomycetaceae bacterium
CCCGCGCCTTGACACGAAAACGCTCATAGAAGCCGCGACCGTGAGGGAGCGGTCACGCTTCCTCCAGCGGGCCGGGTGCAATGTCTTCACGGCCCGCGAAGCGGGACGGGTAGGCATGTCTTCTCGACATCAAACATGCTTACCCGCGACTGCGTCGCGTGAAAGTATGACGCCCGGTGCCAGGTCCAGAAAATCTGAAACTGGGCCACATGACCACGGGTCAACAAGTTGACCCATGCCACCCCGGCGCCAAGCTTGGAACAGTGCGTCCGGGATGCACCCCGCAGGTAGCCTACCTGGCTGGGCCTGCGAGAAAGCCGGCGGCCAGTTCGCAGTGCATTTGGATGCCGATAGGCAATGCCTCGTCGGGGAAGTCGTAGTTGGCCTGATGAAGCTGCGGGCGCGTGGATGCTTCGCCGCGGCCGACGCCGAGACACCAGAAGGCTGCCGGGATGCGCTCCGCGTAGAACGCGAAGTCTTCCGCGCCCATGCACGGCGGGAAACCTTCGACGACATTCTCCGGGCCGAGTACTTCCCGTGCCGTCTGTTGGACGAGGTCGGCCGCGACGGGGTCGTTGACAAGCACAGGATAGCCGGGCTGAATCTGCACGTCCGCCCGGGCACTGAAGGCGAGGGCCGTCTGTTCCGCGATTTGTTCGATGAGCGAGATCGACTTCGCGCGGGACGATTCGTTCAGCGCTCGAATGGTGCCTTCCAACTCGGCACTGTCCGGGATGATGTTGCCTGCCGTGCCTGCCTGGAAGCGGCCGACTGTAACAACGACGGAGTCGAGCGGGTCCGTCGATCGCGACACGATCGTCTGCAACGTCGTCACGACCAGTGATGCGGCAACGATCGGATCGATGCCGTGGTGGGGCCAGGCGGCGTGAGCGCCCTTGCCGTAGATCGTGATCGACCATCGGTCTTGCGACGCCAGGATCGGGCCGGACCGAGTGCCGATGGTGCCGAAAGGCAGATCGGGCCAGCCGTGCAGAGCAAAGATGGCATCGACCTTGGGCTCTTCGAGCACGCCGGCCTGACACATCGCCCGCCCCCCGCCGCCGCCTTCTTCCGCGGGCTGGAAGATGAATTTTACCTTGCCCGGCAGGTCGTCGGCCATCCGTGACAAGACCTCCACCGCCCCGACGAGGCAACTCACATGGCCATCGTGGCCGCAGGCGTGCATGATGCCGGGAATCTTCGAGGCATACGGCAGGTCGTTCTCTTCTTGGATGGGGATCGCGTCCATATCCGCACGGAGTGCCACGCACGGCCCCGGCTTCTGCGCGTTAAGCGTCGCCACGATGCCCGTGTCGGCAACGGCGGTCTGGATCCGCAGATTGTCAATGGCTTCCAACCGGTCCAACACGCGCCGCGCGGTTTGCCTCTCCTGGAAGCCAAGTTCGGGATGCGCATGCAAGGCATGGCGGAGATCGACCACGGCAGGAAGGACGGTTTCGATTTGTTCGGCGATGTCGGTCATTCTGCAATCCGTGATGCGATTAGGTCGCGCGAATCCCGCACAACCGACCCTAGCCGGTCGAGGACGGGGCCGTGTATGCAGGAACACCAAACTGCGCCCCCATCCAATCAAGCATTCCTTTGAAGACAGGACACTGCACTGAGCCATGCTGCGTGAAGAGGACTGAGGAAATGTCCTTCACTCTGCCCAAGACGTTCTTGGCATCGCGAGTATCACGATACGCTCGCTTGCTGGTGGACTTAGTCAGGAACAACCGTTCGATTACTCGTTTCGGCGGATTGTTCTGGTTCTGTTCTTCCACAGGATTTCGCCAGCCCTGGAGTCTTTCCCTTGTGCCAAGAACTTGGCGAAGTTCCTCAGATGCCGCAAGGAGCAACATCTCGAGGTCGTGCTTCAGGGCACAGGGAAAGAAACGATCGAGCATCTTTGGAACGGCTCCGCGCTTGATGCGAGGCCACTTCTCCAAAGCCTCTTTCACACATTTCTTCTGGACGGCCTGTAACTCCTTGACATTGGCATGTTTGAAAACAGTATCCTGGTACCCCGCGTTCGGGTAGAGGTCCGGCAGGCCTACGACGAAATCGTCACTGGCATTCACGAGCTTCTCGGCTGCACGAGCTCCGATCTTCTTGAAGAACAATGCCTTGCCTGAAAGTGGAACGACTTCGATTCCATGGCCCTTCTGACGCAGCTGCGCGCGCCAACCTCCCCACAGCTCAAGCAGGGCGAGCCTATCGGCCTCCCCCTCGACGTACACCCATGCCTTCAAGGCAAGGCCTCCAATTCGCCAGATTTGTGCAGGTCTCCAAGAGTCTCACCGGCGACCGACTGCAGCATGTCGCAGAGTGTCTTTCGCGTTGCTGGGCGATTCCAAGTGACTCCCGACTCGTCACGAGCCAATACCGCGACGTCCGCCAGCTCGAAGCAATTCAGTAGGTCCGGGCTGTGCGTTGTTACAAGAACCTGTGTCTTCTCCGCAGCGGTCTTGATCATGTCTGCGACGATCGGCAGCAGGCGAGGGTGCAGGCCCGCCTCCGGCTCATCGATTGCCAGAAGGGCGGGGGGCAATGGGTTGAGAAGAGCTGCGGCAAGACAAAGGAAACGTAGCATACCGTCCGAGATCTCGTACAACTCTATCGGCCTGGACATCGCCGACTCGTGTATTCTGACCAGCACAGTTGGGCTTCCGCTGTATGACGTTTCCGCAGAGATCTCATTAAACGAAGGGTACGCGCTCCGGAGAAACTCCCGCAAAGCATCCGCACTGACACGGTAAGCATGCCGTGTCAGGATTTCATGGAGAACAGTCCCGAGATTCTGGCCCGTCGGGTCCAACATGGTTACCGCCTTGATCTCAGCGGGCTTGCAACGAACGGCGGATGACCTTCCAACATCGAAACCGGGGTAGAAATAGCAGTTCGCAATGAGGAATCTCAGCCAGGAAGGTTCAGGGTATTCATTCAGGAATCGCATTTGAGCGAGGCGTAGCGATTTCGGCTGAGTAGGTATAAGAGGGTTTCCATTGGGTGGTTCACCTTCTGAGATGCCCAATTCCGTTTCTTCACTGGGGGCTGATGTCACCACCTCATCGAACGGCACGAGTTTCTTCCGCTTGTGATCGAAAATGTTGGAACGATATGGCGTGGTCTCCAGGAGTTTGAATGGCTCGTCATGACCCGGATGTGGGTCAGCGTTTCTGAGGACTTCGTAAGTGGGTTGGACTTGTCCAAGTGGATCGACAGCAGCGTTGACTTCGTAAACAAATGGGCGGTTTTCATCGAGTGGCTGATGTTGCCAGACTGGGTGAGCAATCGATTTCTGAAACGTGAGTTTCCATCCAAGCTCTCTCGAAGTCGTCGCGGCACTGAGCAGGGAATGCGCCCCTCCGTGCCAGGTGGTCACGGTATCGAGCGGGAACTCGGCACATTGAGCAATAAACTGGAGGCAGTCCAAGAGGGTGCTCTTCCCTGTAGCGTTAGCGCCGATGACGACAGTCAGTTGTTCGAAATCAGCCCGAAAACTCTCAAGGAGGCGATAGCCGGTCATTTCCAATGTCTTGATCATCTTGCACGCCCCAATTCGAGGACCGCCGGACCGGAACAACCGATCACACGCCACTGCATGATAGCCGGAGCCATGCCCGCGGCATAGTCGCCCAGTGAACACAGTCGTTACAACGGCTTGCTCCTGTTACGCCAGCCGCACGACCTCGCGGACGAGTTTGCCGATGCCCTCGAAGACTTCGGCCGGACCCTGGGCGAGCATGTACGCTGGCGTCGTGACGATTTTGTGGGTCTCGTCGCAGACCATGTCGTTCGCTACGCAGTTGACATGCTGACAACCCATCTTGTTGATCGCGTCGGCCGTGCCGGGATCGTTGCCGATCGTCATCTTCGGATGGATGTCCAGCTTGCCGACAATCCGTGCGAGCATCGCGGGGGCGATGCAGATTGCTCCGACAGGCTTCTTTGCCGCCAGCATCTCACCAACCAAGCGCTCGGCCTCGGGGTTGACCGAACAGTTCGCGCCCTCCGTGGCAAAAGTGGACAAGTTCTTCGCCGCGCCGAAGCCGCCGGGAAAGATGAGCCCGTCAATGTCACGCGCCTTGACGTCCTTGAGATTCTTGATGTCGCCCCGGGCGATCCGGGCGGACTCGGCCAGAACGCTGCGTTTCTCACCGGCGGGCTGCTGTTTGGCATGGTCCACCACGTCAAGCGACACGTCCGGCGCACAATACACGATCTGCGCCCCTGCCTGATCCAATGCCACGATCGCGCTGACGGCCTCGTGGATTTCGGTACCGTCAAACACGCCACAGCCACCGAGACAAACGGCTATCTTCTTCATTGTCGAATCTCCTTATCAGTCATGCGAGGAGCCGCGGCCTTGAGTCCGCGCATCCTGTCCCTTGTTTGGACATCCCGCACGTTTTGATGGCCGCGCGGGCTGAAGTCCGCGGCTCGTCTTTGCCAAGCAACCCGGATTTCCCGTCGGCCACGGGGGGCCGACGCTACGGCGACGGCTCACTCAAAAGTGCAACTCTACCACATCCTTATCCGTAAGCACATGCGAATGGTGGACCTGCTGGCCATCGTGTACGCCAGTGCCCCAAACGCGGGCCGTCTTCAGTTTGTCCGCCAACTCGCGGTGAACATGGCTGGCCAGTTCGGCAACATCGCCGCCCTTTTGAAGAATAAACGGTTCTTTGTAATCTACAGGCTTGCCCGGTTTCTTGGCGTAGATTCGGATGACGCGCAGCATCCCGAACAGTTCCGCCATCATCGCATCCAAGCCCTCGCCCGTCTCCGCCGAAACGGGAATCATCTTCAGATCGCCGCCGCAAAGTTCTTGAAGGCCCTCGAAGTTGTCCGCCGCGCCGGGCAGGTCGTGCTTATTCGCCGCAACCAACACGCACTTGGGCTCAGCCTCCGATTCCTGTTCGTCAGATTCGAGCCCAGGGCCTGGCACCGGCCGCATCTTGCGTTCCATCAGGAGCCCCAAGGGTTGCTCGTACTGATCGAGCAGACCGATTGCAGCCAGATCAACGACAAGCAGAATCACGTCCGCCAGGCGGTACGCGCCAACCATGCCGGGCTGTGCGTTTCCGTCCATGACCGGGGGCATATCAACAAGCTGGATCGGCACGTCCTCATGCTTGGCCATGCCGGGTACCGCGGTATGGGTTGAATAGGGAAACTCGGCAACCTCGACCTTGGCATCCGTCAAAGCATGGACAATCGCACTCTTGCCAACGTTGGCCGCACCGAGCAGGGCGACCTGGCCCGCGCCCTGTTTGGGGACGGCGAACGGATCGCGATGGCCGACGCCGGACCGGCTTCGTGGTTGATGCAACTCTTGTCGCGCGACCTTGATTCGCTGTTTGAGCTGCGATTGGAGCTTCTCACTGCCCTTGTGCTTCGGCACGAGGCGGAACATCTCTTCCAGGGCGGCGAGCTTGTCGGCGGGCGTCGAGGCCGCACGGTATTTGAGCTCCGCTTTTGTGTATTCTGGCGACTGATTAACGGGCATCTATGCTTCCTTGCCTAACGGAACGCGGATATCATACCGCGCTGAGAAAAGTTGTGGAGGACGACGTTAAAAGGTGGTTCAAACAGCGCCTAGCCCGGGCGTGCCGGAGCAATGCGAATGCATCAAGACAACTCTCCTGATCTTCTCATGGATGGCTCGACCGGTTCCCGGCGGACCAGCGGCCTGTTGGCGATTGTGGCGGCCGTCTTCCTGGCAGGCAACTGCTTCCTGAACTCGCCCGGCGAATTCTCAGCGAAGCACCATGAGGATCATTCGCTGCTGAAACCGATTGTAGGCCTCCTGGCGTTAGGCGGTCAGTATCCGACAATACGCGGCGTGGAGATTCGCAACCTGGTCTTCCACTTTGGCGCGGCACTCCTCGCACTCATCGCCGGTATCCGGGTCGTCACCTCAGGCAGCCGTCCGCGTGTTTCCGGGGAATCCCTCATCGATCTTCGCAGGCGTTCCGCCAGCCCGTTTTTCTGGTGGTGCACACTACTGTTGGTCAGCGTTGTCAGTTCCTGGTACTCGCACGCGCCGGAGGTGTGCAAGGGGCAGACGATCCTGCGGTTTCTGCAATTGGCGTGGTGGTGGCCGCTGGCCGCGCTACTAACGCCTCGCGATGCACGGAGGCTGTCGGGTTGGGTGTTGGCTATTCTCGGCGCGCTGGCCGCCCTCGCGGTCTGGTACCACATCCAACGCGATCGCCCGATAGACCGACTGAAATACCCGATCGGCAACGAGCTGTTCCTTGCAGCGTGCCTGCTGCCCGGTTTGTTTATTGCCTTCGGTCTGGTCAGCGGGTGGTTGCACGGACTTGTCAGGAACAAAAACAGGGGCCAGAACAAGGTCAAGAACGAGGAAACGAATGAGCCGAAAGGTGCCAAGACTGACAGCCCTGCGAAGACTACCTCGCCGGCCTCGCAATACCGATTCCATCACATCCTCGCCATCGTCCTCGTTTCCTTGTTCATCATCGCCGCCCTTTACTTCACGCGCTCTCGCTCGGCCGCCGTCGGGATGATGGCGGGGCTTTGCACAATCGTCCTGCTTGTGGTTCGGCGAAAGGCTCGCCTCTGGGTGGTCCTGGTGGTCGTCGTATTGGCGACTGGCGGAGCGCTGATGGTGCAATCTCTCCGGACCGGCGGCGTGATGGGCCAGCGAGCCCACTCGATCCGCGCCAGGTTGAATCACGAGTGGCCCTACGCCCTGACGCTCTTCTTCCAAAAACCTGTCGCCGGTTGGGGAGATGGTGGATTCGCGATGCTGGCGGGGCAATACGCGCGGGTGGAACAACTCGATGATCCCGCCATTCTCAGCTTCGACACTTGGAGTTGGGTGGGACATGCCCACAATGAGTTTCTCGAATTGCTGGCCGATCTCGGGTTTGTCGGCGCGTTTGCATTTGCCGCAGCGTTGATCGTGACGATTTGGCAGGCCCTTCGATACTGTGACCGGGCGCGCGGCGATCCTGCCGCAGGGATGGCTCGTTGGCTTGTCATCGGGTTGACTGCCGCACTCGTGGCCATCGTCATCGAGGAGTGCGGAGACGTCGCCCTTCGAAAACCCGGCCTGCCTCCTGTCTTTCTCACTGTCTGGGCGTTGGTGTGGGCGATGGTGCGTTCCTCGCGTGACAGCGTGACGACCGAGCAGGATGACGCCCAGCGTCTCAGCCTCTCGACCATGCGAATGACCGGCGCGGGAATCTGCGTCGCGGCGATTGTACTGGGTGGGTTCGGCCTGCAAGACTGGCGCGGCGCCAGAGCCATCTATGACGCAACCAAGGTCTACACGCCCGCCGGCCGGTACGACGATGCAATCCGCAAGGCCGATTATGCTTCCATCCATGCGCTCGACCCGGAGCGCAACCTCATCGCACGCGTCCATGCGATTTGGGCTCGGTCATTGAAATTTGATCTGGTGTGTGCCAAGGAATCGCCGCCTCCAACGGACGAAGACATCGACTTCGCGCGGGATTCTCTGGCGCGTCTGACCCGACTTGACAAGGCCGCACCGCAGTTCCTGATGTCCGCGCGTCTGCGGGCTGATCTGACCGGGAACCTCGCCTCGGTCTTCGGCCGCCGGGGGCAACCGATCCTTGAGCACGGGTACCGCGAGCAATGGGCTTCGGCATGGGAGCAACATCGAAAAGACGAACCCTTCCGAATCGACGTGGTCGAGAAACTCTGGACCATCAGGCCGGATGCCAAGTCGGTTGATCGATTGCTCTGGCTGCGTGCGCTGTTGCGAAACGGCGAGATCGACAACCGATTCCTCAGCCTGTTCCGGGATGCGGTGACGAAAGATGATTTCCGAGAAGCGATTGGAGACCTCTTCAATATTGCGATGCAGGACTCCGCGCTATCGCCTGGGCAATGGAAGGATACCCTCTCACCAGAGACTTTCCGAGTCGTTGCGCTAGCCCAAGCGTTATTCGCAGGACAGCCGGCGGAAGCGGCGAAGAACGCCGCCGGCGCCGAGGCACTGTACGCCAAGGCGGGACCGCGTCTCTTCGTCGCGCACGCGGCGGCGATCCACGAAAGGGTCAGGTATCTGCTGGACGCGGACCCCACGGCCGCGCCGGAAGAGAACCTACGACTGCTCGCACAAGCTTATGCAATCTTGGCGCACAAAGTCGCCCCGGAGGACCCGCTCCCCGATGGCCTCGGGCATACGAGAATCCGGGTGCTCCTCGCTGCAGGCCAGGAGCAGGAGGCCAGCGTGCAGGCCCTTCACCTCTATCCAGACAGCAACAATCCCGACACCGAGGTTGCCCTGAAGGATCGGCTCGCGGAGGGCTACCTCTCCCTTGTCAGTCAATTCTCCCAGCGCCCGCAGTACAGTGATGTTGCGTTGGGCTGGGCGCGTCGCGCGGTAGGGCTTGCGCCAATGCTTGCCGAAGCTCATGCCAGGATTGTCGAGATTCACCTGCGTAGAGGTTCGGAGACCCTGGCACTCGAAGCCGCGACCGCTCTTCTGGAATCTCCCGAGAACTCTGAAACGGCCAGGGAGTATCTCGCGGCCCTCGAATCGCATTATCCGGGCAGCGAAATGTGGCCGAAACTTCGCAGGCAGTATCCCGATCTTCCGCCCCCGGTGGAGGATTTGTCAAAGACGGAGGAAGGACCGCCATCACCGGAGCAGCCGGACGAGGAGCCCACCCCGACGTCGCGATCCACTTCAACGCCATCGTCGGTTCCCTCAACCGCGCCTTCGTCAGGACCCTCTTCCGCACCTTCGGCTCCGCAACCGGGAGACCAGAACCGCACGCGTGACGGAGCGGGTCAACATCCTGATTGAATCGACAATTCGCCAAGCGGTGGCCTCGGGAACCTCATGAGGTTGAGAGTGCATGCTTCGCGATAGCCTCGCCCTCCCCGTGGCCGACGGGAAAGACAGGTTTGCTTGCAACGAACCAAGTCGCACACTGACCGCTTGCTCACGCGCGCGGCTCTTCTATGAAAGCCCGTTGCGTGTCAAGC
>CAZTAR010000187.1:0-5399 GCA_964611695.1 uncultured Planctomycetaceae bacterium
TTCGCCATTTTGAAGCTCTCTTGCTCAAGCAAACTTTGCCACCCTAGTTTTTTTCGGAAGCGGTCGACGCCCCTGTCGGCCGACGCAAACCGCTGGTCATCGACGTCCGACACGAGGGTCGGACGCTACACGATTGTTGTCGTTGCTCTCACTGCCGGGTAGCGTCGGCCAGAGGGTACGCTATCATCCACGCACTTTTACCGAGCAGCGTTTTAGGCGGGTCGATGATCGAACAGCAGATTCTAGGCCATACGTGTGCGATCCTGACGGCCCTGACCTGGGCGTTTGCGATGGTGTGCTTCAAGCTCAGCGGCGATCGGGTCGCGCCGTTGGCGTTGAACCTGTTCAAGAATGTGGTCGGCCTGGCGCTGCTCGTTCTGACGCTGTGGGGCATGTGGGCGTTGGGGCGGGGTGACGGCATCGCGATCATTCTGGATGCACCGCCGAGGGATGTCTGGCTGCTGATGATCAGCGGCGTGATCGGCATCGCGATGGCGGACACGCTTTTCTTTCACGCGTTGAATCTCATCGGCGTCGGCATTGTCGCGATTGTCGATTGCCTTTACAGCCCGTTCATCATCCTGTTTGCCTTCATCATGCTTTCTGAATCGTTGAGGTGGTTTCAATATGCCGGCGCCGCGTTGATCCTCTCCGCCGTGTTGGTCTCTTCCAGGTTGAAGCCGCCGCGGAATCGAACACACAAACAATTGGTCACCGGCATCTTGCTAGGCGCGTCGGCGATGGGTTTGATGGCCTTCGGCATCGTATTGGCCAAGCCGATCCTCACGGACTTCCCGCTCATTTGGGCGACGACGCTCCGGATGTTCGCGGGCACGGTGAGCCTCGTCGTGATCGCGCTTGTGTCGCGCCGGCGGAAAGAGATCTTCTCCGCGTTTCGCCCGGCGGCCGTGTGGAAGTGGTCCTTGCCCGGGGCGTTTATGGGGGCGTACATCTCGATGGTGTTGTGGGTGGCGGGGTTTAAGTACATCGACGCCTCAGTCGCGAGCATTTTGAACCAGACTTCGACCGTCTTCGCGATCATCCTGGCGACGGTGTTGCTGAAGGAAGAGTTTACCGCCCGCAAGTTTGGCGCGCTCATGCTGGCCGTGCTGGGTGTCGCACTGGTGCAACTGGGCGACTTCTTGAGCCGGTCTTGAACTACGCCCCATTGGCATTAGGAGCAATTCGGCCCGTGTTTTGAAGATACGAATCTTAATTTTTTTCTTATATCCGCTTCATACGCAGTTAACACAGGTGGATTCCAATGCTCACCAAAGGGAGAATGGCACGCACCGATTTCCGTTTTGTATCGCCTTGACAGGGAAACTTGGGGAAAGAAAATCCTTGACTCTGCCCATACTACGACTCCGCAAAACTTGTCAAGCGACTCTTGCCGGGAACAGCGTGATCATTATTGTATAGGGGCTTTGCCGATCAGAGGCCGGCCGATGATCGCCAGAACCCCTTAATCCCTTTTTTACCTCTCAGTTCCGCAACCCTTTCCAAACGGCGACAAACAGCGGAGAATCCAGAGAAGCAAGTGGATTGAACACGCGACTTTCTCCGACAAGCGGGATTGAGGAATCAATTGCATGGCTACAAGCGACGATACACCAAGCCTGAATTTCATTCAGGAAATCATCGAAAACGACAACCGGTCGGGCAAGTGGGGCGGACGGGTCCAGACACGGTTTCCACCGGAACCGAACGGCTACCTCCACATCGGCCACGCCATGGCGATCCATTTGAGCTTCGGCCTGGCCAGGCAGTACGGCGGCGACTTCTTCCTGCGATTCGACGACACGAACCCCATCAAGGAGGAGCAGGAGTACATCGACTCGATCACCGAGGATGTGAAGTGGCTCGGCTTCAGCCTTGAAGGCCGCGTGCGGTTTGCCTCCGACTACTTCGAGCAGATGTACGAATGGGCCATCGAGCTGATCAAGGCGGGCAAGGCGTATGTGTGCGACCTGAGGCCCGAGCAGACCCGTGAGTACCGCGGCACGCTGACCTCACCAGGAAAGAACAGCCCTTACCGTGATCGTCCCGTCGAAGAGAACTTGGACCTGTTCGAGCGAATGCACAAAGGCGAGTTCCCAGACGGCTCCCGCACCCTCCGTGCGAAGATTGACATGACGCACCCGAACCTGAACATGCGCGACCCGGTCATGTACCGGATACTCCACGCCAAGCATCCACGGCAGGGCGACAAGTGGTGTATCTATGCGATGTACGATTGGGCCCACGGTCTGGAAGATTCGATCGAGAACATCACGCACTCGATCTGCACGTTGGAATTCGAGAACCATCGGCCGTTGTACGATTGGTTCATCAATTCAATCAACGAAGGCCGCGGTCCGGGCGGAGCCTACGGCGAAAAAATCCCCCACGCCCAGCAAATCGAATTCGCCCGAAAGGACCTGACGCACACGGTCATGAGCAAGCGGAAGTTGCTCGAACTCGTGAAGGGCGGGCACGTCCAGGGTTGGGACGATCCTCGTATGCCGACGCTCAGCGGTCTTCGTCGCCGGGGCTACACGCCGGAGGCCGTTCGGAACTTCTGCGTCGAGACCGGCGTGGCGAAGTACGTCAGCGTGATTGATATCGTCCGGTTGGAAAATGCCATCCGCGCCGATTTGAACAAACGCGCCCAACGCGTGATGGGCGTGCTTCGTCCGCTGAAGGTCGTCATCGACAACTACCCCGAGGACCAAGTCGAGGAGTTGGACGCGGTCAACAATCCGGAGGACCCAAGCGCCGGCAAGCGGAAGGTGCCCTTCTCACGTGAGTTGTACATCGAGCAAGACGATTTTCATGAAGATCCGCCGAAGAAGTTTTTCCGACTGGCGCCTGGCCGCGAGGTCCGATTGCGATACGCCTATTTTGTCACGTGCACGGATGTGGTGAAGGATGGCGCCGGCACGGTGACCGAGATTCACTGTACGTACGATCCCGCGACGCGCGGCGGCGACTCGCCTGACGGTCGAAAGGTGAAAGGCACGATCCACTGGGTGTCAGCGCCGCACGCGATCCAGGTCGAGGCCCGGCTGTACGACCTCCTCTTCGAGAAAGCCGACCCAGGCGAGACGGAAGCGGGCCAGGACTGGAAGGACAACCTGAACCCGAACTCGCTCGAATGTTTGACGAATTGTCAGGTAGAGCCCAGCCTCGCAGGCTCCGCGCCGGGCGCGAGATTCCAATTCGAGCGGCTCGGCTATTTCTGCGTCGATAAAGATACGACGGACGCGAGACTCGTATTCAACCGAACGGTCACCCTGCGCGATTCGTGGTCGAAGATCGTGAAGAAACAGAAACAGGGATAAGCGGCACCCGACGGGGCGTGTACCCACGTCGGGGGCCGCTGCTTGGCCGCCTGACGCCTACGATTCTCCCAACAACATTACCACGAACGGCTCCACGTCTCCGCTGTCCACCGTCTCCGATCCATCTACATCCGCCAGGGTTGGATCGCAGTCTGGATACCATCCCGAGTACGCCATCGGCTCCACGAGTGCCATCACGAAGCCCTGGATGTCCATCGCGTCAACGATCCCGCTGCAATTCATGTCTCCCGGCCGCCCTTCGCATTCGTCGGGTATGCCGTTTTCGTTCAGATCATCACTCGTGCCCAAGGCGATGTCGCACTCGTCCGGCGAGTCGTTTTTGTTACAGTCCGGCAGCGCCGCGTACACGCGCTCGAACGGCGGCCAGTCCGTCGCGTCGATCATCCCGTCAAGGTTGAAATCCGCGCGCGGCGTGTAGGCAGACTCGCCAAACCCCACTCCCGTCGCTGTCAGCGAGAGCATCAGCGTGTAATCGTCCGGGCAGGTCGACCCGTCCGCGTTCACATCCCCGTCGTACTCGTTGAACGCATCGGTATCGCATGTGATGGTCATGGAAACCAAACCCGGCTCCGGTGGGTCCAAAAAGATCGTCCGTTCGCCAAAGACTTCAACGCCATCCGGCGCGGGATCCTCGGCAAACTCCGGCGAATCAAAAATCCCCATCTTCACTGAATACAGCGACTCATCGTCAAGCACATCCGCCACCAATCCTTGGAGGATTTCCGTATCCGAAGTTCGCCCACCATAATTCGCAACGATGGTAATGGTCACGAATCGCAATTGTGGGTGCGAAGGAGGCAAAGGGGTGGTCGGGTGGTGCTGCTCCATCCAAAGCGTACACGGTTCATCACAATCCTCGGAAATGCATATGGAGCAACTCCTTCTGAGTTTCGTCATGATGCGTATTGTGGGCTGCTCAGGGGAGGAGGGATTAAAATGTGCAACGAGTTCTCCTTGTGATTTAGCATGAACACCGCTATCACCTTGGAACGTGTGCTTGCATGATAAGTCATCCAATATGTTGTAATATGTTGTGACGCTGCGGTAATGCAAGTAGCGATCCGGACCGGATGCCCCAAAACTATTTTTGAAATTCATACCCCTGCGGTGTACATAAGCTATAGCTTGGGTGGTGGTGCCTATGGAAAAGTTGTCGGGAAGACCGCTCGCATCAGCTCGCCCATGGATTGAATCAAGAATGAGATTTGAGCTTTCCTCGTAGAACAAGTCGCTATCTTGGAAGAAAAAATGATCGCGACTGCCAATTGAGGGACAGCACCAAGGAGGGTCCTCGGTTGCTGCCATGTTCACCCCCGCATATGATTTTGCCCAGCCGGATGCGGCGATGGGCGTGACATTCAGAATATCCGGTTGAATCTCGATATACGTATTTCGCCTTGTTCCTGCGAAGTGGTGGGATGTGCAATCACATGGATCTTCCGCAAAGGCTGCGCGGTCTGCAATCGCGACCAGGCCAACTGAAGCGAAAACGACGGCAAGGTGGAAACGATACGACAACATGACTCTACTCCTTCAAAAAAGTATCCCACCGGAACTACGCTGCCCCGGCTGTGACTAATCAGACTAACAAGGTAATCAGAGTCGCTAGATAGTTCAAGTCTACAAAGTTGTCGAATAGTGGAATTGTATCCCATGTGAAGAGCTGCGAGCCAAGGGCGGCTTGCTGCCAGGAATGGCGCCAGTGCAATAACCGGTCGGGGCGTGAAGAATTGAAACAAGAGGAAGCTGGTTTAGAGTGGTGATGCTCTAAACAGGATTGACCCGCCTGCAACAAAAAACACGGGCGAGAGAAGGAGACTCTCTCGCCCGTGAGTTGGCTCGGCGACTAAACTGTCGGGTACCCAATCCCCGGTGAGCCAGGGCCGATCAAGCGACCGCTCACACGTTAGAAGAGCTAGTTGAGGACGGGCCAGGCTGTATCTCTCTCTGGCATTGTATTCCAGCCCGTACCCCGGTTGAATCGCGTATCGATGTTGCGGTATTCGGCATGACCGTCCATGAAGCCCATCGAGTAGACGGAGAGCTTCCGGTGCC
>CAZTAR010000187.1:5409-8954 GCA_964611695.1 uncultured Planctomycetaceae bacterium
CCTAGCCAATTTACTTGTGGCTCTTCCCAGACATTAACAGCTTCGTACATGTACGCATTCATCATGCCTTCCATAAACAAGACGAATTCCGCAGCTGACCCACCGACTTTCTTCGTCAACATCGCACTGCCAAAAGCATGCATAGCGTTGATATCCCCGTACACGTCTTGGCCCGTCCCCTCAACCCAATACCAGTTGAGCGCGTAGCTGTTGCCGTTGGCCTCAAAAGCGCCATTTCGTGTGTCCACCGTGGGGCCGTCCTCATAGGTCTCACCTACCGTCGGTGTGGCGTTGGAGTTGTCCGATGGACATTCGTAGTTTTTGACCGGAGCGGTTCCTGTAACTCCCGGCGCGATATATTTATTGTACGGCCGGTATTCGGTCGGAACTTTGCGATAATCCGCATCCGAGTGTTCGCCGGTATCGACTGTTGTCTGGTAGCCGCCGTAAATGAATTCGGAAACCAGTCCAACGCTTGTGGGTGACCCTCCTTGTCCAGGCGGGTCAAAGCCAAGGTGCCACGGTTGACTCGGAAAGCTTCCAGATCCGGTCGGATCACTGTCATTGGAATACTGATCGGCCGTCTGAGCCAACTCGCGGAGACTGGAACAACACTTCGCCACGTTGGCCGTCTCCTTCGCCGCCGCCAGTGCCGGCAGCAAAATGGAAATCAATGTGGCGATGATCGCGATCACCACCAGCAACTCGATCAATGTGAACCCACGTCTTTTCATGGTCAATCTCCCAAATCACCCAAAAAGAGTATTCTTTAGTAGCCAGTTCAGGCGTTTGCCTCGCTGACCTTGGTTTCCCCGGTGGAAGGCACGGGCAGTAGCCGACATAAGTACCACACCCGCTTCCTGGGTATAATAATATGCGTACAAAAGGCCCCTCCTGGCTCAAAAAAGATCAGATTTTTTTGCGAGGCCTCCCGCGTGACCGACGACACTCATGAGATCACAAGTCTGTTGAACGCCGTAAGTTCTGGCGCCGCCGAGGCTTGGGAGCCATTGCTCGAACTTATCTACCGCGAACTGCGGGCCCTCGCGGGCAAGCAAATGCGAAGAGAACGGCAGGGCCTCACGTTTCAGAGGACGGCGCTGGTCAACGAGGCCTACATCCGATTGGTGGGTGGCAAGCCGGGCAAATGGGAAAACCGAACGCATTTCTTCGCCGCCGCGGCTGAGGCCATGCGGAGAATCCTCGTGGACCACTCCAGGCAAAGACGAGTCCGCAAGGGAAAAGTCGGGCACGTTTCGATCGATCAAATCCCAGGTCTGGACCTTCAGTCGGCAAAGCTGGACTCCTCTTTGGCTTCATCGGATGCCCTCGATGTTGACACCGAGGCCCTCGATGCGGCGTTGTCGAAACTGGAAGCCGACGAAGGCCGAAAAGACATTTGCACTACCGTGAAGCTGCGATATTTCGTGGGGCTATCGATCGAGGAAACTGCCCAGGCCATGGGCACGTCAGTGGCCAAGGTGAAACGAGACTGGCACTTTGCCAAGGCGTGGCTTTACCATGCGCTGAAGAAGAAGGAATGAGACAAACACCGCGTGGGAAGCACCGGCGAAAAGAGCGCTGAGTGGAAAACACCGTGTGGAAAGCACCGCATTCATGGAGCGCGGCTCTGTGATGGAGGAGAGCACTGGCTTCATAGAAGCCGGCTCTGTGGACATTGGAACGAAATCGTCGAGTCGAAGACCTGTTCTCTGAAGCTGTGCAGCGTGCCCCGGCAGAACGCGAAGCGTGGCTTGCGGAGGTGTGTGGTGATGATGCCGCACTTCTGGCGGAAGTGTTGCCGCTTGTCAAGGCGCACGGGGCAACCGAAGACTTTCTCGAGAAACCCATTCAGAGTCGAGCGGATTTACCTGTTGCCAAGGGATGGGACTCGGGCCTGATCCGGGACGAAGAAGAGGCCCTTGTCAGCCAACGCATCGGCGCCTGGAAACTGGTCAGGAGGATCGCAGCCGGGGGGATGGGGACTGTCTACGAAGCAATCCGGGACGATGGGCAGTACGAACATCGGGCGGCGATCAAGTTGATTCGACCTGGGATCCGCTTTGACGAACCTCGCCACCGCTTGAAAGTGATCCGGCAGTTCCGGGATGAGCAACAGCATCTGGCCAACCTGGACCATCCAAACATCGCGAAGCTGCTGGACGGCGGAACGACGGAAGATGGCATGCCGTACATCGTCATCGAGTACGTCCATGGCGTTGCAATCACGAAATTCTGTGAAGAGCATCGTCTTCCGCCGGCGAATCGGTTACGGCTGCTTCTTCCGATCTGCCGCGCGCTGCAACACGCCCACGGCAAGCTGATCGCGCATCGCGACCTGAAGCCGAGCAACATCCTGGTGTCAACGAGCGATGGCCGGCCGACGCCCAGACTCCTGGACTTCGGAATCGCCCAGGTGTTGAAGGACAAGGCCCGAGAGGATGGCGACACGGTCACCTCTTTCGGCCTCTTGCCGATGACACCGGATTACGCAAGCCCCGAGCAGATTCGGGGAGAGCCGATCAGCATTGTGAGCGATGTGTATTCACTCGGCGTCGTGTTGTACGAGGTGTTGACGGGACGCCTTCCCCACGAAGGCGCGAG
Source organism: uncultured Planctomycetaceae bacterium (assembly GCA_964611695.1). Classification (GTDB taxonomy): domain Bacteria; phylum Planctomycetota; class Phycisphaerae; order UBA1845; family UTPLA1; genus CAZTAR01. The sequence goes on from CAZTAR010000187.1 coordinate 8,014, forward strand.
ATACACGGCGGAATGGATTCTGAGCGAGAGGGTCGCCAAGCCGCCAAGTCGGATTCGCCGGTCAATCAGCCGGGACATCGACACGATTGTGCTCAAGGCGATGGCGAAAGACCCTGCGAGGCGATATCAGAGCGTCGGAAGTCTCGCGGATGACATCGAGCGCTACCTGGCAGGGCAGCCCGTTCTCGCCCATGCTCCCAGCGTGTCGTATCACCTCGGCAAGTTCGCATCGAGAAATATATGGGGAATCGTGGCCACCCTGCTCTTGCTCGGACTGGGTATTTCGGGAGGACTGTGGATCGGCCTGTCGCACGCGGCAGGGCAGGAGAAGTTGAATCAGGAAAAACAACGCAATGAGGCCAGCAGGCTCTTCTATATCGCCCGGTCTTCCTTCAAGAAGGGAGATGCCGCCTTGGCGAGAGGGCAATTCGAATCCGCAATGGGACACTTTGATTCCGCGGAGGCGACAATGCGGATTGTGCTGGCGATCGAGGCGGAACTGCCGCCCGAGCGAAACTTCCGGGGTCCCTGGATGATCGCGCAGGAACAAGAACTCTTAGGCGCAGCGCTATTGAAGCTGGGACGACTGGACACGGAGACCGAACGCCTCCTCGTCGACAGTTACGGCGATATCAAGCGATATTTTGGAGACGAACGTACGCTTGAAGCTCATGTTCGGATCACGCTTTTCTTTGCCAAGGTGGGTCAGATGGATGATGTCAAGATTTGGCGAGATGTTGGTTTAAAGCAGCCTTGGAAGAATGAGTTTGTCGTTGCCCTCGATCGGGCAATGAAGGCCGACGCGCTGTTGGAAAAAGAGAGAGCCAAGAGAGCGGAAGGCGCGGCAAAGCCTTTTGGCTTTTAGGGTCTTCTATAACGTTTTAAGATTAAGAAACTATCTCAGAATACCCCAAGACTATGCCAAGCCCAATGTGGCACCG
>CAZTAR010000188.1:0-8949 GCA_964611695.1 uncultured Planctomycetaceae bacterium
GTCGACCCGGCACTCGGAAGGTGGAACGGGGCTTGGCTTGAGCATTGTCCACGGTATAGTAGAAGACCACGGTGGCAAGATTGAGATTGTCGATGACGGGAGCGTTGGCACTACATTCCTGATCGAGTTGCCGATACACTTTGAGACATCGGGAGATGACGATGTCAAAAATACTGATCGTTGACGACGAGAAGCCATACCGCGACTACCTTTCGGAAGTCGTTGGACTCGATGGCCATGAAGTCATGGTGGCGGGAACGGAACCTGAGGCGATTGAGATCGGAACCGGCATGGTCCCCGATGTCCTCGTGGCCGACTGGCGGCTGCCGAAAGGGCAAAGTGGTATCGACGTTGGTATTGCGCTCAAGGCAGTCAATCCTCAACTACGCATAATCATGATCACGGGCTATTCCGCCACCGATTTGCGCAAGGCCGCCAAGATCGAAATCGCGAAGGTCTTGGAGAAGCCGTTCGACCTTGAGGACGTCGTTCTGGCTGTGCGTGAAGTTCTTGGCTGAATAGAGCTTTGTCACAGCTAAATAGGCGAATTGGGTGGTACGGGCGTCTCGCCCGTTCAGGGCCATGGCAACCCAATTTCGCACGGGCGGGGCGCCCGAACCACCCGAAGATCGAGGCGGGACGATTCACTTCCGCATTTCATGTTGTCGGTGGCCGCTCGATTCGAAAGATGCCGCGAGCCAAAAGCACGGCCATGATCCAACCTACGACAAAACCGACCGCAGTGTTGATGGCGATGCTGGCTCCCGTCGTGAGGACCATGACGAAGAACGGAATTCGAGATTGCTGGTCGCGGCAGACCATGGCCTGTTCGATACCACTAAAGAGCAGCAGGACGCCCAGAACTGACTGCGGATAGTTTTGCATCCAAGCCAACAGCGACGCACCGAACACCAACGCCAATCCCATCTTGACAATACCCAGGGCGACCATGCTCCCCCCCGTTCGTGCGCCGAATCGGTACTGTGCCGCTAAGCCGCCCGAGCCATGGCACAACGGCATTCCCCCCAGCGGGCATGTGATCAGATTGAGAACCGCAACTGAAAGCGCAACGCGGCCGGGCTTCAATGGATACCGTGGGAACAAATCGATGGAGAGGACACAGATGGCGATCACGGAATTCAACACGGTCAGCGGAATCTGCGGGATGGCGCCGTGCATGATGCCCGTTTGCCAGTCGCTCCATTTCGATAAGTCTGGCAAATGCCAGGAGATTCCGAATTGTGTCTTGCCAAGTAGGGATGGCTGCGACACCATCATCGCAACGATACCGATCACAAAGACCAGCAAGGCTGCGGGGACGCGCTTGGAATGAGAGAGCAGCAGTACTGCCACCGTACAGAGCACGCCAAGGCTGATACTATCCAAGCCGAAGATGGTGTGGGTGCTCGCGACCATCTCCACACCCTTGATAAGTAGCTTGAGGCCAATTGCGAGTTGCAATCCACGCACGACGCTCCTGGGGATCACACGATTCAGCCAGTCGATCAGATGCGTCAAGGTAAGAAACAGAAACACAGCGCCGACGCCGATTCCCGAGATGAGAATCTGCGATTCGTTCAGCCCCTCATCAATGGCGACGGCGGCGATGGCCTTCATGGGTTGGACCGGAATCGGAATCCGGAACAACAGGCCGGTGCCAATGTTCGCCGCCCCGCTGAGAAACAGGGTGGGCCCGAGTTGGAGGCCGCAGCAGGTGACCATCCCGACGAGTAGCGGAACGAACACGCCCAGATCGCCAAGTGCGCCGCCTAACTCCGCCCTGTTGAAACACAGTGCGGGCGTTGGTTCGCGGGGCGTCTTGCGGCCGGGGCTTTTTTGTTCCATGGCCTACTGCTTCCGAGCCCAATCTTGAAGTCTCGCGGAGGCGTCCTGCAGGGTGTCAATTTTCTTACAGAAGCAAAAACGAATCTGATGAAGGCCGAGACTGGGAGGATTGTAGAAACTGCTGCCTGGCACCGTGGCGACGCCGGATTCCTCCACGAGTCGCATTGCCAACGCGGTGTCATCTTCGCCAGGCCGCTTGAACCGTTCGATATCGACCATGACGTAGTATGCCCCTTGTGGGTAATACCCATGAAAGCCGGCATCACGCAAGCCGGCCCACATGACCGCCCTTCTCTCGTCGTAGTCCTGAAGGAGTTCGTCATAAAACACCTGTGGCAACCGCAAGGCGGTAGCGCCGGCAATCTGCATCGGATGGGGAGCGCCGACAGTCAGGAAGTCGTGCACCTTGCGAATGGCGGCGGTGATTTCCGGAGATGCGATGGCCCAGGCGACGCGCCAACCGGTCACGCTGTAGGTCTTCGACATGCCGCTGATCGTGATGGTGCGATCGGCCATGCCGGGCAATGTCGCGATGGAAATGTGCTTCCTGCCATCGTAGACAATGTGTTCGTAAATCTCGTCGGTGAACGCCAGCGCATCCCACTTGATGCACAGATCGGCGATCATTTGCAGGTCTTCGCGGGTGTATATTTTTCCGCATGGATTATGAGGTGTGTTGATGATGATGCCACGGGTTTTGTTGTTGAAGGCCGCGGCGAGTTCATCGGGATCGAATTGAAACCCGCGTTCATGGTCGGCATGAAGCGTTACATATCTGGGCGTGGCCCCACACAGGATCGTGTCCGCGCCGTAGTTTTCGTAGAAAGGCGAGGTGACGATGATCTCGTCGCCGGGATTCACGGTTGCGAGCAACGACGAGATCATCGCCTCGGTCGTGCCGCAGCAGATGGTCGTCTGTATCTCGGGATCGATTGCCATCCCCTGAAACCAATGGACCTTCTCCGCGAGTGCCTGAACGAACTCGGGCGCCCCCCACGTCCTGGCGTATTGGTTGTGACCGTCACGAACAGCCCGAACCACGGCCTCGCGCAACTCCGGGGGCGTCGGAAAATCGGGAAAACCTTGAGCGAGATTGACACCTCCATGAGAGAGGCAAACCTGCGTCATGCGGCGGATGACGGATTCCTCGAACAGGGCGGCCTTTTGCGACACAAAACGGTGGATTGATTTAGGATTAGGCATCGGGTCAGTATAACGGAAAACCGGAGTATGACAGTAGGAAGGTGGCCGAGTTGCGGCGCAAGCTTGTTGCCCGAGACGCCACCGCCAAAGATCCGGCGCCGCCGATCATCCAGCCGAGAATTCGAAGCTTTCCTTCGCAGCTCCCACGACTGTTGAGATCGCCGCGTCATCATGGGCGGAAGAAACGAACATCGCCTCATACCCTGAAGGCGGAAGCCAGATGCCTCGATCCAACATGTTGTGAAAGAACTTGGCGAATGCTGCGTGGTCGCACGCCTGGACATCCGCGAAGTTGTGCGGCGGTCGATCGGAAAAGACCATCCCGAACATGCCGCCGCGCGAGTTTGTTTGCACCGGCACCCCTGCTTTTGTTGCGGCAGTTCGCACCCCTTCGGCAAGTTTCGCGGTCCTCTCCGCAAGGGAATCGTAGAATCCTGGTTCGCGGCAGATGTGCAGCGTCGCGATGCCTGCGGCCATGCCGACGGGATTGCCGCTGAGCGTTCCCGCCTGATAGGTCGGCCCCAGCGGGCTGAGTTGCTCCATCAGAGATCGCGCTCCGCCGTAGGCCGCGACGGGCATTCCCCCGCCGATGACCTTGCCGAGGCAGGTGAGATCGGGACGAACACCACAGACATTCTGATAACCGCCCCAGGCAACCCGGAAACCCGTCATCACCTCGTCGAAGACCAACAAGCTGCCGTGCCGATCGCACAAATTCCGCAGACCCTGGAGGAATCCTTCGGCCGGCTCAACGAATCCCATGTTGCCGGCAATCGGTTCGACGAGCATGGCCGCGACGTTGGCTCCTTCGTTCTCCATGATCCGCTCGACAGCCGCCAGATCGTTGTACGGAGCGAGTAAGGTTGTCTCCGCGACGGAAGCAGGCACGCCCGCTGAATCCGGCGTACCGAAGGTCGCAGCACCGGAGCCGGCCGCGACAAGTAAGGCGTCCACATGACCGTGATAGCAGCCGAGGAACTTGAGCACTTTCGTGCGGCCGGTGGCGGCCCGTGCGAGGCGCATCGTGCTCATTGTGGCCTCGGTTCCGCTGTTCACGAAACGGATCATTTCGATGGAAGGCATCGCCCCCACGATCATCTCGGCCAACTCCGCCTCGGCGGCGCAACACGCCCCAAAGCTCAAACCCCGCGCCGCTGCCGCCTGCACCGCCTCGACAACGGTCGGATGCGCGTGCCCGACAATCGCAGGCCCCCAACTGCCGACCAGATCGACGTAGCGATTGCCATCGACGTCAAAAACGTACGCGCCATCGGCGCGCTCCAGGAAAACGGGCTTGCCGCCGACGGCCCGAAACGCCCGCACCGGACTATTCACCCCCCCCACCAGGACGGCACATGCTCGTTCATGACAGAAGGCGGACTTGTCTCTTTGGATTCCCATGATCGCGATAGCCTTGCTTGCTGCAAAATAATGACCGCCACGCGCGTTCACCACTAACACGGGCGACGGCTAGACAGATTAGGCGGGGCGCTTCGGCACTGCAAGGTGCAACGCGGGCCTATGGTCTCGGAACAGCAGTCTACGTGTGAGCCTATCGTCCAGACGGGGTGGCATGCAACGCCGTGAACAAAAGACACGACGGGGTGGCATGGGTAACGATTGGAGCACCTGCAGGGGGCCCCAATCCTTACCCGTGGGACAAGCCCTGTGTTGTCCACACGGGTAAGCTACGTCCCGGCAAGCCGGGACTCCGCTAACCCATGCCACCCAACATGATATACCCAACACATGAACAGGTGGAATCGAAGGCCCGAATCCGGTACAAAGGAGGCAAATGTACAGGAATGGATCCGGGAGGATTGGATGCGATCTTGCCCTGCCGCTGCACGGAGATCAGCCACGACAAACATCAGGACTACAGTAGAGGAGCCTCGTTATGCGATCGATCGTTCATTCGTTACTTCCGCTATTGGGACTGGCATCTGTGTGCCTCGGCCAAGCCGAGTTGCCCTGGACTCAGCTCTCGCTATCTGCCTGCAAGGTTGACGCGTTTCGCGAGGCGAATCCGGGGATCGACGGACGGGGGGTTGTCGTCGCTGTCCTCGACACGGGCGTAGACATGGGTGTGCAGGGCCTCCAAACCACGCCGGAGGGTGAGATCAAAGTCGTTGATGTCCAGGACTTCTCCGGCCAAGGTGATGTGGAGATTTCGCGGGCACTGTGGAACGAAACGGCCGACAAGATCATCCACTACGCCGGCGACGGTTCACCCGAACTCTACACACCGCCCCCCCCCGCCGCCCGGCCGAAAGGCACAACCGTGTGGTTCGGCATCGTCGAAGAATCCACCTACACAAACTCCGCCGTGTCCGACGTGAACGACAACGGCAAGAAGGATGACGTGTTCGGCGTGTGTGTCGTATCCGTCAACGACGGCACGGACGACGACGCCGTATGCTACGTAGACACTGATGGTGATCGTGATTTCGCGAACGAGAAACCGCTGAAGAACTACAAGCTCAGCTACGACACGTTCACATTCGCTAGAACCAAGAAGGAATCTCAAATCGTCCCACTCACATGCGCGCTCAACATCTTCACGGGCAGCCGCAAGGTGGTCATTCACCATGACGACGGCGGACACGGCACGCACGTCGCGGGAATCGCGACCGGCTACCGGATCATGAACCAGGACGGCTTCAACGGCGTCGCGCCCGGCGCGAAGGTCATCAGCATGAAGCTGGGCGAAAACCGACTCGCCGGTGGATCAACGACGACCGGCGCGATGCAAGAGGCGTTCGAGTATGCGGCGCGGTACGCCCGCGAGCACGACGTGACCGTTGTGTGCAACCTGAGCTTCGGAATCGGCTCGAGCCTCGAAGGGACGCACACGATCGACAAGTTCTGCGATCGCCTGCTTCGGGAGCACCCGCAACTGGTGATTTGCACCAGTGCCGGGAACGAAGGGCCGGGACTCTCGTCGGTGGGCACCCCCGCGGGATCGAGCGCGGCGATCAGCGTAGCCGCGATACTGGCCGCCGATACGGCTCGGGATGTGATGGGCTACAGCATGGCCGAGGCGCAGGTGCTCCCCTTCAGCTCTCGCGGCGGCGAGTTGGACAAGCCGGACATTGCAACGCCAGGCAGGATGACATCGACCGTGCCAATCTGGAATCGCCAGGGCGATTTCTGGGGCGGCACGAGTATGGCTTCGCCATATGCTGCCGGTATGTGTGCTCTGTTGGCACAACACGTGAAGGATAAGCATGGCCTTTTGCCTCGTGCCGATTGGATCAAACGAGCGATCAAGAATACGGCCGACCCCATGCCCGGCTTCAACACGCTCGACTTCGGCGGTGGCAAGGCGAACATGGTTCGGGCGTTCAGCGTGATAGACTCGCTCGTCGAGAAGCACCGGGACGATCCGCTGTACGGCTTCACAGTCACGACGGAAAGCCCCCTCTCCCCGAAGGCGAAGGGACGGACGGCGTATTGGCGGAGTACGTACTTCCCGGCGGATCGGCCGCAGGTCTTTTCGATCACACCGGTCTTTGTCCCGCAGCACGACGCTTCGGCGATCACAGGTTTCTCGAAACGCCTCACGCTCCACTCGGACGCCAAGTGGTGCAAGCCACAACAAGAGCAAATCTATTTCCGCGACGAACAACCCGCGAGCGTCCAAGTCGAATACGATGCGGCGCTGCTGAAGGAGCCGGGGCTTCACGTGGCAACCATCGAGGGCCGCGAGGGCGACGAAGTGCTACTGCGGCTGGTCAACTCTGTGATCGTGCCGTACCAAGCGACGGTGGAGAACGACTACCGTATCAAGCTGGAAGACCAGACTGTCGAGGGCTACAAGGCCAATCGGCTCTTCTTCGCGGTGCCGGCCGGCGCGAGCGCGATGCACATTACGATCCGCGCGGTGGAAGGCAAGGAGAGCAACGCGAGTATCAACTACCTCTTCCGCCCTGATGGTACGCAGATGGCGAGAGGCCGTCTACGGCTCGACACCCAGAACGACCGCCGCGAGGCGTCCTACACGTTGAGCAAGGATCTGAGGCCGGGGGTCTGGGAACTGCCGGCCACGACGCGTGGCGACAAGACCTCCGCCTTCTCTCTTGATGTGCGATTCGATGGGATTACCGCCACACCCAACGTGGTTTCCGATTTGAGCTGTGTGCCCGGTTCGACAGCCTCCGGCAGTGTGACGTTTTTGAACGTCTTCGATCGGCCGACGACGGTCAGCCTGTCCGGTCTCATCGAAGGCTATCGCAAGACCCATTCGAAGAAACTGACGCCGGACGAAGACACGGCGACGATCGACCTGAAGTTTTCGCCAGATGTCTCGGCGATTCGCATCCGAGTGGATGTCTCAGACGAAGACTATGCGAAATTCACGGATGTACCCGCGAACGTTCTCGATTCAAACGACGTCGCCTTGGCACAGGATGGCATGGGCGAGCCAGGCTTGGACATGCGGGTAGACAACCCGGATCCATCGGCTGACTCCGTCTCATGCACCTTCGAGTTGCACGCGGCGTTCAGCGAACCAAACATTGAAGATTCGGCGACGTTCGACATCAAGGTGGATTATCTCTATGCGGACCCGATCAACATCGACGTGAACCGCGGCGGCGCATCCCAGGCAACGCTCTACCCCGGCGTGCCGGCCAAGTTCTCATGGAGCCTGGCGAAGGTCCCACCCCGGGCGCCGGACGGCACGGTCACACTCGGGTATATCCGTGGCGCGGAGCGCACCGCGAAGAAGCCGGTTGTCGAGGTCGAGATTCTGGGCGAATAGGGCCCCGATGTCCCCGGAAGGTGCCGAGTCGCGGAACCGGCGTCACGTCTGCGGTCTTACCGGCGAGACGCTGGGTGCCACTGGCGGCTTGACCGCCAGTGCGATTTTGCCGATGACGACGTACCGATCACTGGCAGGCAAGCTGCCAGTGGCACCGTTGTGATGCTCGTCGACCACGAGGGGTCAACGCGACACCGGACGCGCCCTCGGGTAGCGGACTGCGAGGCGAGGCGTGCCCGCGATAGGCGATGTCCATCTCGATCATCCGTTCACGCAGGCGGCCTTGAGTGGCTTCAGCGATGTTCCCATGCGCCGAGTGGCTCGCAAGCACGGGGCATCCTATACGGTCACCGGACTCCTCCTCGAACGCAGCGTCCTACACGCAAGCGAGTGGCAACGGCGCCTGCTGCGGCTCGAACCGATGGACCATCCCGTCGGCGCCCAGCTCATGGGCGCGGAGCCTGCGTCTTTCGGCCCTGCCGCGGCCAGACTCGCCGAAGCGGGCTATGACGTCATCGACATCAACTTCGGCTGTCCGGCGGGTCGGGCGTATCGCCGTTGCGAGGGAGGCATGCTGCTATCGCGTCCACACACGGCGATCGAAATCGTCAAACGCGTCATGTAAGCGGTGGGGAGTGCCAAGCCGGTGACACTCAAGATGAGACGTGGTTTCGACGATTCGCAGGCCGGCCAGCGAGACTTCTTCTCGATCCTCGATGCGGCAATCGCAGAGGGCATCTCGGCCGTGACGATCCACGGGCGGACCGTCAAGCAGCGGTTTGCCGGTGTGTGCGATTGGGATTTCCTCACGAGAGTCAAAGTCCATGTCGAGTCTTTCACGGTCATCGGAAGCGGTGATTTGTTCACGGCCGAGTCCTGTCTCGCGATGCTGCGGCGGACCGGCGTGGACGGTGTGGCGATCGCTCGGGGCGCGCTTGGGAATCCCTGGATATTCGAGGAGTGCCTGGCGTTGATGAGCACAGGGAAGCTGCCGCCGCCACCCGATCTGGATCGGCAACGGCGGACAATCTCGCACCACTTCGCGGAATCTCAGCAGTACTACGGCCACGAACATGCCTGCAAGCTCATGTTGCGGTATATGGCCAAATACAGCAAGCTCCACCCCGAACCCAGGCGGC
>CAZTAR010000189.1:0-8909 GCA_964611695.1 uncultured Planctomycetaceae bacterium
GGGTGGCCGACGGGTTCAACAGACGCACGCAACTTGCGCTACTCCACTACCCGGTAGTGTAATGGTAGCACCGCAGTTTTTGGTACTGCTAGTCGAGGTTCAAATCCTCGCCGGGTAGTTCGTGGTTTGGTCCAAGATGTGACGGGAACACACCTTCTCAGCAGGAAGTCTGAACCTCATGACGGACAACGCCAACCAAGCAGCATCACGGCAAGATGATGCCACGCGTCCTCGCGCGGCTGTCGTCATCCTGGCCGCGGGCAAATCAACACGCATGAAGACGAACCTGCCCAAGGTCATGCACGACATCAGCGGCAGGCCCATGCTCGCCTATGTCCTGGACGCCTGCCGAGGCGCGGGGATTACGGACTGCTACGTCGTGGTCGGGTTCGGGAAGGAGCTCATCACCGAGGCCTTCTCACGAGAACCTGGCATCCACTTTGTGGAGCAGCGAGAACAAAACGGGACCGGGCACGCCGTTTCCATGTGCGCCGAGGCCCTATCAGATTTCACGGGGAACATCGTCGTCATTGCCGGCGACATGCCGATGATCCGCTCCGAAACGCTCCGCGAACTGTTGGACAACCATCATTCAACCGGCGCGGCGGCCTCGATGGCGACCACGGTTTTGTATGATCCGTTCGGCTATGGGCGGATCATCAGGAATGGCGACGGCGTGTTCGAGAAGATCGTCGAACACCGCGATTGCACGCCCGAGCAACTCGAAGTAACCGAAGTGAATCCGAGCTACTACTGCTTCGATGCCGGCGCGCTCTTCGATGCGTTGCCGCGAATCAAACCGGACAACGCCAAAGGTGAGTATTACATCACGGATGTCCTGGCGATTGTTCGCGGAGATGGCAAGCTCGTTTCCGCCGACACAAGGGTGCCTGCCGACGATGCGGTCGGGATCAATTCGCGCGCCGATCTTGCCGACATCACTCGGCTGATGCAGCAACGGATCCAAGTCGGATGGATGGACAACGGCGTCACGATCGTCGACCCGGTGAATACGTGGATTGACAGCCGCGCACGGATCGGCCCCGACACGGTCATCAAGCCATTCAGCTATATTGAGGGGAATGCTCGCATCGGTTCAGGCTGCACTGTCGGCCCATACGCTTATGTGGCGGACGCTGCCGTGGTGGCGGACGGTACAGTCGTCGGCCCCGGACGGCTCGATGCATTCGACACGACGGCCAAACCACAGGGCCGATCCAATCCTGTCGGGAACAAGGACGCACACGTCGTCCGCAAACCCCCGGCACAGGCTGGCTGTAGGTAAGGATTGCTCATGACCAATCCGGTCGACGAAATCAAAGTTTTCAGTGGTAGGTCGAATACCTCCCTGACCGGCGCTATTTGCGACTATCTGGATGTACGCCAGGGCCACGCGGAAATCGAGACCTTTCCCGACGGCGAGATCTTCGTGAAGCTTCACGACGACGTTCGCGGGCGCGACGTTTTCGTTGTCCAGTCCACATGTCGACCGGTCAACGACAACTTGATCGAACTCCTGATTTTCATGGATTGCCTGCGACGTGCCTCCGCCAGAAGGATCACGGCGGTGTTGCCCTACTTCGGTTACGCCCGGCAGGATCGCAAGGACGAAGGCCGGACGCCGATCACGGCCAAGATGGTCAGCAACCTCATTCGCGAAGCGGGCGCCAACCGTGTATTGACAATGGATCTTCACGCGCCCCAGATTCAGGGTTTCTTCGACATTCCCGTCGATCACTTGCAGGCGTCGCCAGCCTTCTTCCGGCACTTTCAGAGTCTCGATTGCACGAAGCTGACCATCGTCAGTCCCGACGTCGGCACCATGAAGCGCTCCCGTGCCTATGCCGAACGGATGGGCTGTGACTTGGCCGTAATCGACAAACGACGCGTCTCCGGCACCGATGCCATAATCGAGAATATTATTGGGGATGTCGAAGGGCGCGACGTCTTGATGATCGACGACATGATCGCCACCGCAGGCACGGTGAGCGAAGCCGCCGGAATCGTCAAGAAACGCGGCGCCGCCAGTATCCGGGGGGCGGCGACGCATCCTGTTTTCGCCGGTCCCGCTTTCGAACGTCTCGAGCGGGCCCCCTTCACCGAAATCGCGGTGACCAATACGATCCCGTTGTCTGATCAAGCGCGTCAGCGCCTGCCGAATCTGGTCGTGCTCACCGTGGCCGACATCTTGGGCGAGGCAATCGCGAGGATTCACAAACACCAATCTGTTAGCAGTCTGTTTAACAGGTCATGAGGATGATGTGATGGATATTCCAACGCTCAAAGGCGAACCGCGCAAAGCCGCGGGCACCCGCGCGGCAAAGAGGTTGAGACTCGCCGGCAAACTGCCGGCCATCGTGTACGGCCACAAGATCGATCCGCTGTCTCTGACGCTCAATTATCATGATGTCGAGCAGAATCTTGAACACGGCACGCATGTGGTCAACCTCGATCTTAACGGGGAAGTTCAGCCTTGCTTGTTCAAGGATGCACAATACGACCACCTCGGGATCAAGCTGCTTCATGTGGATTTCACCCGCGTCCGACTCGACGAACGCGTCAAGGTTCACGTGCAGATCGAGCTCCGCGGGCAGCCCAAGGGGGTCGGTGACGGCGGTGTGCTGCATCACGAGTTGGCGGAACTGGAGATTGAATGTCCCGCGATGAATATCCCGGAAAGTATCCGCGTCGACGTGAGTAATCTGGCGATTGACGATGTCCTTCACGTGAAGGATATCACGCTTGCGGCGGGACACGTGGCAATCAGCGACCTTGAAGCCGTCATCGCCATGGTTCGCGAACCCCTCGTGACGGAGGAAGAAGAAGGCGAGGCGGAAGGCGCCGCTGGTGAGGCTTCGGCATCCGGCGCCAGCGAACCGGAAGTGATTACCAAGGGCAAGGGTGACGAGGAGAAGCCGCAGGCCGACTCCTAGCGCTTGCGAGCCCGCGTGAACCGATGAAGCTGATCGTCGGATTGGGAAACCCGGGTCGGCAATACGCTCGGACGCGGCATAACGTCGGCTTCCGTGTTGCGGAACTGTTATGCGAGCGATGGCAGCTTGGCGAATGGCGTAATAAGTTTCAGGGGCTGGTCGTCACGGGCCAAGCGTGTGACGAACGGGTCGTCTTGCTCAGGCCGATGACCTACATGAACCTGAGCGGAAAGAGTGTCGTCGCGGCGATTGCGTTTTTCCAGTGCCCCCTGGAGGAGGTTCTCATCGTGTCGGACGATGTGGACCTGCCGCTCGCAAAGTTGCGAATGCGGCTCAAGGGATCTGCCGGCGGCCAGAAGGGGTTAGCCGACATCCTCCGGCACTTGGGTTCAGAGGATGTCGCCCGACTCAGAATCGGCATTGGCCGACCAACCCGCGGTGATGTGGCCTCTTATGTCCTCGAACCGTTCGCGGCCACCGAGGAGGCCCAAGCTGAAGAGGCACTCGTGCAAGCCGCTGACGCGACAGAATGTTGGATACGCGATGGGATTGACGCGGCAATGAATCAAACCAACAGGTCGGCTTCCGAGCATTAGGATGACTCGGCGGCCACCCGGCGGAAAAGGGCGTCAAGGCCCTCGTAAGGAGTAACGATCCGTGAAAACCTATGAGGCTATGTTTCTGATGGACCCGGCGCTGGCTGCGAATTGGCCGGACGCCGAGGCCGAGATCAACCGAATCCTCGGTCGCGCCGGGGGTAAGGTTCTCGGTATCGCGAATTGGGGCGAGCGTAAGCTGGCTTACCCGATCGGGCCGCACAAAAGAGGGCTCTACGCCCTTTCGTTCTTCGAAGCGGAACCCGACCAAGTCAACGCATTGGAGCGAGACGTCCAGTTGAGTGAACAGGCGGTCCGGCTCCTGCTCATTCGCAGAGACAAGATGACGGCCGAGATGGTCGAGAAGACCCTCAGCGCCGAGCCGCCGCCCAAGGTCCCGGCCCGGAGTGATGAGTGGTCGGCCAGACCACGAAGTGGCGGCCCCCCCGCCGGCAGAGGTTCATACGGTGGCCCGCGATCTGACAGGGGCGCACCTCCCTCTGATGGGACTGACTCGTTTGACGCCGGTTCAACCAAGACAGCGTCGTCGACGATTGCCTCGAACGACGCTCAGGAAGATTCGTCGCCGGAGTGAACCCGCAAGGTCGCTCCGACTTTGGACTCGTCACCGTCGGACAAGTCCGACGAAGAACAGCCACGCGGCTGTTTCAAGATTGCGGCACAGGCGACTCGCCTTTGCGACCGCCGCCGAGACAGCAACGGAGCCACATACGTGTTGGCTTGGTCTCAAGGCGTTTTGAGATAGTTTCTTAGCGGGAACACGCGGCTGTTGTGCTGCGGCAACGCGGAGCAAACTCATCATGGCAAACTTCAACAAAGTGATTCTGGCCGGCAATCTGACGCGCGACCCACAGCTCTCCTACCTTCCGAGCGGGACGCCCGTGTGCGAATTCGGCATGGCGATCAACCGGAAATGGCGGGACAAGCAGAGTGGGGAGATGCGGGATGACACCTGCTTTGTCGACTGCAGCGCGTTTGGACGCCAGGCGGAGACGCTTAATCAGTATATGAGCAAGGGTCGGCCGCTCTTGGTCGAGGGACGACTCAAGTTTGACCAGTGGGAAAGTAAAGAAGGTCAGAAACGGAGCAAGCTCTCCGTTGTGGCGGACTCGTTCCAGTTTCTCGGCGGCGCACAAGGTGGCGGCGCTGGAGGAGGTGGTGGTGCTCCGCGGAGCCAATCCCCGCCCCCCGGCGCACCCCCGCGAGGGGATAGTCAGCCACCGCCCGTGGATGATTTCCAGCCGGATGGAGACGATATTCCGTTCTAGGTCCGAAGAATGTGTTGTTGATAGAAAGGCAACCCAATGCCAGGACGAAGGCTTAAGCCCAAAGGCGCAATGCAGAAGAGGCGGAAGAAGTTAAAGCCGAGAGAGCCCTCGAAGTGTCGCTTCTGCCGTGAAAAGTCGCCCGAACTTGACTACAAAGATTTGGCCGTATTGCACAAGCTCGTGACGAATCAGGGCAGACAATTTGCCCGAAAGCGAAGCGGCAACTGTGCAAAACATCAGCGTGAAGCGCGTCGGGCTATCAAGCGAGCCCGTTTCATCGGATTCATGCCGTATTGTGGATAGGAGCCGACAATATGAAACTGTTGTTGCGAAAGGACATTCCGAACCTGGGCCTGTGCGGCGACATCGTCGATGTCTCCGCCGGTCACGCGCGCAACTATCTGCTGCCACACCACCTTGCCCTCAGACCGACCAAGGGGAACCTCAAGACGATTGAGGAGGACAAGAAGGCCGCGGCCGCGGAACGCGAACGACGGCATGCCTTCCTCTTGTCCATGCGAGATCGGCTCACGGGCGTGGAAGTGACGATCAGCGCCGCCTGTAATCCCGAAGGCCATCTCTATGGCTCCGTCGGGCCGCGCGAGATATCCGCCGCTCTCATGGAAGAGGGACATTCGGTTCATCCCGACCAGATCAAGATGTCCACGAACATCAAGGAAGTCGGCACACTCGAAGTGCCGATTGTCCTGTCCGAGGACGTCAGCGCGGAAATCAAGTTGTGGATTGTGGCCGAGAAGGCCGCAGGGGACCTCGAAGACGACGAGGTTGCCTCCGAAGCCGAAGCCGGCTCGGGCGAGGAGACCGCCAATGTCGCGGGCGACGATGCCACCGACGGGATCCGACAGGACGGTGCCGACGACGCCGGGGACCAGGCCGACTGATCCCGTCGCAGCAGGCAGGGTGCCGCCGCAGGACCTCGAAGCCGAGATGAGCCTGCTCGGCTCCATGCTGCTCGACAAGGACGCCATCGGTCTGATCGTACAGCTCATTCCGCGCGACCAGGCCCACCGGTTTTATCGACCCGATCATCGGCTCCTCTTCGAGACCCTGCTGGATCTCTACGAAGAGAACAAGCCGATCGACATTGTCATTTTGGAGGAGGAGCTTCGCCGTCGCGGCCAAATGGAGGCGATCGGTGGGCGCGACTACCTGATCGATCTGGCGAACTCCGTCCCCTCTTCCGCGAACAGTGAACACTACGCCCACATCGTCCGCGACAAGTCGTATCTCCGCGACCTCATCCAGTGCAGCGCGGACATCCTCCAGACCGCCTACGACCATCGAGAGCCCGCCGCGCAACTGCTCGACGACGCCGAGAAGCGTCTGTTCGCCGTGACCGAGCAGCGCATCAGTCAGCAGGTCGTTTCGATCCATGCTTGTCTTGATCTGGTGATTGCCAACATGGAATCGGACAGCGGTGCCTGTAACGGTGTGCCGTCAGGCTTTCTCGAACTCGACGCCATGCTCGGCGGCTTTCAGTTGGGCGATCTGATCATCATCGCCGCCAGGCCCAGCATGGGAAAAACCTCGCTCGGACTTTCCATGCTGGAGAACATCGGAATCGTCGAGCAGAAGCCTGCCGCCTTCTTCTCGCTCGAAATGAGCAAGCCCCAGATCGCCCAGCGCATTCTCTGCTCTCATGCCGAAGTCGATATGCACAAGCTCCGGCACGGTAGACTTTCCGCACAGGAAATCACGAAGCTGAAAACCACCGCAGGCGGGCTTCGTAATTACGCCATCTTCGTGGATGACACGCCAGGCATGAGCGTGATGGAGCTTCGCGCCAAGTCGCGGCGGCTGAAGATGCAACACAACATCGAGATCATCTTCATTGATTATCTTCAACTGATGTCCGACCGAAGCGCCGCGCGGGAAAGCCGGCAGCAGGAAGTCGCCTCGATCAGCCGGGGCCTCAAGGCGTTGGCCAGGGAGTTGAATATTCCCGTCGTCGCCATGGCCCAGCTCAACCGACAGGTCGAAGATCGATCAAGCAATCGGCCTCGCATGAGTGATCTTCGTGAGAGTGGCGCGATTGAGCAGGATGCGGATGTCGTCATGCTGCTGCATCGCGAGGAGTACTACTGGGACAAGAAGAAACAGACCGAGAAGAGCGCCGAGTTCGAGAAGATCCACGGCAAGGCGGATCTGATCATCGACAAACAACGAAACGGCCCCACCGGCACCGTCGAACTCGTCTTCATTCCAAAGCTCACCCGGTTCCAAACCGCCTTCGCCGGCCACGACCATGGCGACACGGGCTATCCCGCAGCCGACTATGGCCAGGCAAACGAGGACTTTGGGATCCCTCCCATGGACACAGAACCTGACGAAGAAGCGCCTTTCTAGCGCAGTTTATGGTTGAGTTCGCCTATTCCGGCAGCAGAGATCAGAGCCGCTCGCGCCAGTCGTCCCCTATTTGTTTTTTGGCTTTTTGGCGTTTTGGCGTTTCGGCTTTCCCGCCCCGCTCCGCAGCCAGAAGATCGTCGTAAGTCTCTCGGCGTCGGATGATGCGGAACGAATCGCCTTCCACCAGCACTTCCGGCGGGTTGGGGCGTGAGTTGTAATGGCTGGCCATGACCATGCCGTACGCGCCGGTCGAGAAGACCGCCAGCAGGTCGCCTCGCTTGACCGGAGGCAGCGGCCGGTCTTTTGCGAAGAAATCGCCGCTTTCGCAAACTGGCCCCACCACGTCCACCGGCGTCGTGCCGGCAATTGCCGCATCCGCAATCCGTCCGTTCGGCACGAAGGCCTCTTCCCGTGAGACAGGCCAAATGTGATGATACGCCTCATACAACGCAGGCCGGATCAAGTCGTTCATCCCGGCGTCGACGATCACGAACCGGCGGTCGCCGGACTGCTTAACGTATACAACGCGCGCAATCAGGATGCCGGCATTGGCCGCGATGGACCGACCCGGCTCCATGATGATCCGTAAGCCGCGACCTTGAAGGAGTGGCACGATCGCCGCTGCGTACTGGCTGGCCGGCGGTGCTTCGTCCGCCTGGTAATGGGCGCCGAAGCCGCCGCCGATATCGAGAGTGTCGATGTTGAACCCATCTCGGCGGAGTTCGTCGATCAGCGTGAGCCCGCGCTGGATCGCCTCGACGTAGGGTTCCACGGTGTTCACCGGCGAGCCGATGTGCAGATGAATTCCCCGTAGGTGTACCGCTTCCTGCCTGCCGTACTCTTGGAATACGCGCCTTGCTCGATCCAGATCGACGCCGAATTTGGTTTCTTTCAGACCGGTGGCCGTGTACCGATGCGTCTTGGGGTCAACGTCCGGGTTGACCCGGAGCGCGGCGCTGACACGCGGGGTTTCTTTCGCAGCGTCGCATTCCGTTCCCACACGATCGCGGCGTTTCCGTGCAATGTCGATCAGGTTCGCGAGTTCGGCTTCGGATTCGATATTGAACAATCCGATCTTGGCGTCGAGTGCGTCGTTGATTTCCGCGTCGGTTTTTCCAACGCCGGCGAATACGATCTTCGCCGGATCGCAGCCTGCCTCGATTGCCCGGACGAGTTCCCCCCCGGAGACGACGTCGAACCCTGATCCGCGCAAACGAAGGAGCCGGCAGATATGGATGTTCGCACAGCTCTTAATGGAATAGCAGATGGTCGGATTCAATGGCGCAAAGGCCTGGGCGACCGCGTCATAGTGGTCGGACAGGGTGGCAGCGGAATAGACATAGGCCGGTGTGCCAACCGCGTCGGCGATCCGGTCGACCGAAACGTCCTCACACGAAAGCGTTCCGCCGCGATACTCAAAGTGATCCACGTTCTAAAGCCTTTCTCGTTCCTCAACTGACTCCCAACGCGCGACAAGCAGTCAGTGTAAAGTAGTTTTCGGGAGAACGTATCGTCCGAGCCCCATGTCGGACGTCCAATGTAGCGTCGCCCCCCGTGGCCGCCTGTGATCACCCGTTTGTTCACCCCCCCCACAAGGTCGAACGCTGACCGCTTGCTGACGCGCACGGCTCTGATCTCCGCCACAGAGGATGCCATCTCATACCTAAAAGGCTCTAGCCCGCATTTCTCACCAGGTGGGGGTAGAAAAGGGCTGCGATCTGTGC
>CAZTAR010000190.1:0-8876 GCA_964611695.1 uncultured Planctomycetaceae bacterium
ACCCGGCGACGTACGTCAAGGTGTTCGACGAGATTCGCCGGTTGTATGCGAAGCTGCCGGACAGCCGGGTGCGTGGGTATCAGCCGGGTCGATTCTCTTTCAACGTCGCGACGGGCGAGCGCGGGGGCGGCCGCTGCGAGGCCTGCGAGGGGAACGGCGCGAACCGGATCGAGATGGACTTCCTCGCGGACGTCTGGGTTCGGTGTCCTGTCTGTCAGGGACGGCGATTCAACCACGAGACGCTGCAAATCCACTATCGTGGCAAGAGCATCTGCGACGTGTTGGACATGGACGTGCAGGAGGCATTGGAGCACTTCGCGGCGATTCCAAAGATCCGTGCCATGCTCGCGACACTCCACGACGTGGGGCTGGATTACGTCAAGCTGGGGCAATCGAGCACGACACTCTCCGGCGGGGAGGCGCAGCGGATCAAGCTCGCGCGGGAGCTGGTGAAACGCTCGACGGGCCGGACGCTCTACCTACTGGATGAACCGACGACGGGATTGCACTTCGAGGACATTCGCCGGCTGTTGGCTGTGCTGCACGGGTTCGTGGACGCGGGCAACACGGTCATCGTGATCGAGCACAACCTGGACGTCATCAAGACGGCGGATTGGGTTATCGATCTTGGCCACGAAGGCGGCGACGCCGGCGGCGAGATCGTCGTCGCAGGAACGCCGGAAGACGTGGCGGCATGCAAGGCGTCGCACACCGGCACGGTATTGGCTGACGTATTGCATAAGAAACGCCGAAACGCCGAAACGTCAAAACGCCAAAACCCGAAAGCGTCAAGACACCAAGAACCGAGAACATCAAAACGTCAATCGCTGGAAACAACAAAACGTCCGAATGTCGATACACCGCTAGCCCCGGGCGGAAACCCGGGGTTTCAAGGCGACGCAACACCAAAACGCGACGAAATCCTCGTCGTCGGTGCGCGGGAGCATAACCTCAAAGATGTGACGGTGGGGGTGCCGCGCGGCCGGATGACGGTTTGCTCGGGCGTTTCCGGCAGCGGGAAGTCGAGCTTCGCGATGGACACGGTGTACACCGAGGGCCAACGGCGGTACGTGGAATCGCTGTCTTCATACGCGCGGCAGTTCCTGGGGCAATTGCAGAAGCCGAAGGTGGACCACATCTACGGGCTATCGCCGGCGGTGGCGATTGAGCAGAAGACGGCAAGCAAGAGTCCGCGATCGACCGTGGGGACCGTGACGGAGATCTATGACTACATGCGCGTGTTGTGGGCGCGTGTGGGGCAGCCTTACTGCCCACGATGCGATGTGAAGATCGGCAGGCAAACGAGCGACGAAATCGTCGAGCGCATTATGGCGTTGCCGGCGAATACGCGGTTGATCCTCTGCGCACCGATCGAGCGCGCGACAGGAGAAACGTGGGAGATGCTGTTCGGGCGTTGCGCGTCGCAGGGTTATGTTCGTGTACGCGTGGACGGTGTGTTGCGAGAGCTATCGGAGGAGTTGGGGATTGATGCGCGGCGTCGGCACACGGTCGAGTTGGTGGTGGATCGCGTGGTCGTCCGGCCTGTTTCGAGGGGCCGGATCGCCGATTCGGTCGAACACTGCCTCGCGCTGGGACAGGGCGTCTTACTGGCCGTGGAAACGCCAAAAGGCCAAAAGACCGAAAAGCCGAAAAGCCAAAAAGCCAAGAAGTCAAGACGCGCGTTGGTCGAGCACGGCGCGGCTCGGAGTGTGTTATCCGGCGATAGTGAGTGGCGATTTTCACAACATCTTGCCTGTCTCGTTTGCGGCACGAGTTATGACGAAATCACGCCGCATCACCTGAGCTTCAACTCTCGCCTCGGGTGGTGTCCCAGTTGCGAGGGGCTCGGCATGCAGCGCGGCACGAGCGCGGACGCCGTCATCATTCGGCCGCACAATTCGATTCTCGGCGGCGCGATTGCAGGCTGGGAAGATGTTGAAGGCCGGCCGATGCTACGTGCCATGCTTGTGGCACTGGCGGGGGCGATCGGTTTCGACCCGCAGATGCCGTGTTTGGACCTGGACCCGGAACATCGCCACAAGCTCTTGTTTGGGCTGGGTGAGCGGTGGATCGAGACGACGGGGCGTGGGGCACCGGCGGGACTGCGTTTTCAGTGGAAGGGTTTCTTCCCGGCCATTGACGAGGCGACGAAGAATTCCTGGCAGCGGCGTATGAAACTGCACGAGCTGGTCTCGGACGTCGAGTGCCAGACTTGCCGGGGCGGTCGGATTCACGCGCAGGGCCGGGCGGTAAGGCTTGGCGGAAAATCGATCGTCGAGGCGTGTGCGCTGTCACTGACCGAGGCGGCGGCGTTTTTCAAGTCGCTGCGGCTGGATCGTCGAAAGGCGCGGATTGCGGCAGAGTTGCTTCACGAGATCAAATCGCGGCTGCGGTTCTTGAACGACGTGGGCTTGGGTTACCTGTCGTTGGCTCGGGGGACACCGACGTTGTCGGGCGGCGAGTCGCAGCGAATCCGCCTCGCCTCGCAGATCGGCAGCGGGCTGACCGGTGTGTTGTACGTGCTGGATGAGCCGACCATCGGGTTGCACCCGCGCGACAACCGGCGGCTCATCGGCGCGCTGCACAAGCTCCGAGATCTGGGCAATACGTTGCTCATGGTGGAGCACGATCGCGAGGTGATCGAGGCATCCGATCATCTGATCGACTTCGGGCCTGGGGCGGGCGCGGGCGGCGGGCGCGTGGTGGCGGCGGCGTCGCCCATGGCCACCAAACGGCAGGGCGGCGACTCTCTTACGGCGAAGTATCTTTCGGGCGAGTGTGCGATCGCAGTGCCGACGAACCGGCGTGATGTTGTCGATGGTGCAGTCGAGACCCCTCGCCTCCGACGAGAGGTTGCGGCGGAGTTGGTAGGAGCCCCCGGCCTTGGCCGGGGGGTGGCTGCGAATGTGAAGACGGCTTCGGAGGGGAGCGCACCCCCGAGCCAAGGCTCGGGGATCTTGGATGAGGACCGCCGGCTTGTAGTACATGGGGCCAGGCAGAACAACCTGCGCTCGATCGACGTGGCCTTTCCATTGGGCCGTTTCATTTGTGTCACGGGTGTGTCAGGCTCGGGCAAGTCATCGCTCGTCAGGGAGATTCTTTATCCCGCGTTGGCGTCCCGGATTCACCGCGCGCGAATCACACCGGGGGCGCACGAGCGGATCATCGGCATCGATCACGTGGACAAGGTGATCAACGTGGATCAGCAGCCGATCGGTAACTCGCCCTTGTCGAGCCCGGCGACGTATACCGGGGTGTTCGATCTGATTCGCGCGCTTTTTGCGAGGCTGCCGGAGAGCAAGGTCCGCGGCTACACCGTCAACCGGTTCAGCTTCAACCGTCCCGGGGGTCGCTGCGACGACTGCGAAGGGTTGGGGCAGGTGTGCCACGAGATGCACTTTCTGCCGGACGTATGGGTAACGTGTGAGACTTGTGGCGGCGCCCGTTATCAGCGCGAGATGCTGGAGGTGCGATACAAGGGCCGGTCGATCGCCGACGTGCTGGAGATGTCGGTTTCTCAGGCCTTGGAACACTTCGCGAACGTGCCGAAGGTGCGGCGCGTGCTGCAAACGCTGTCGGATGTCGGGCTGGATTACCTGCCGTTGGGGCAGAGTGCGCCGACGCTCTCGGGCGGCGAGGCGCAGCGTGTCAAACTGGCGGCGGAGTTGGGTCGGCCGAATACGGGAAAGACGGTCTACATCCTGGACGAGCCAACGACCGGCCTGCACTTTGAAGACCTTCGCAAGCTGTTGGACGTGTTGCATCGGCTGGTGGACCTGGGCAACACGGTGATTTGCATCGAACACAACCTGGACGTCATCAAGACGGCGGATTGGATTGTGGACCTCGGACCGGAGGCTGGGGACGAGGGCGGGACCGTAGTGGCCGTCGGATCGCCGGAAGATGTGGCGGCGGTTTCAGCATCGCACACGGGCCGCCTGCTGAAGAAGGTGCTCGCGGCCGGCCCAAAGCGCGAGCGGGCCGTCTTCGATCTGAAGAAAGCCGCGGCAGAGTTGAGAAAAGCGGTTGCTGCAAGTGCGGAGGAGTCGTCAGCGGCGGCTCCCGAGGCGGCGGAGGCCACCGTGAAGATGCCGTGGCAGCGCGATGGGCGGCGTTGGCACCTCGAGCTTCGTAAGAGTCGAGAGGGCAGTTCTGTGGAGTGGGAAAGTTCGGCGCTCACGCACATCGTCGACGAGGTGGAACGTCTGGGCGGAAACAAACTGCTTCCAACGGATTGGAACGACATGGCGCGGGTGGAGATCCGAGCCAAGGCGCCGACGGGGCTCGCGCGCAGCGCGGTGCCATGGTTCTGTCACGCCTTGACGGGTGGGCGATGGCTGCTCGACCTGCTGTTTCGCGTGCCGCGCGGGGCTTTTTCGCTCAATAGACTGTCGGCAAGCCTGAAACTGAAGGCATTGGATGATCGCGACGACATTCAGGCCTACGGGCAGGCGGATCGTGTACAGATGCGGGTCGCGACCGATGCAATGGAGCAGGTGCGCATCCTCGTGCATGACCGGAAGGAGATCGATACGCGAGGGTTTCGGGCGTTTCTCGCATCGGCGGTGAAGGCCTACCTGTCCGGCGTGTCGGGCATGGCCGATGACGCAGCCGGGGCGGAACCGTGGAAAACAAATGGGCGGGCGTGGCACCTCTCACAGAAGTCGATCGCACAGCGGCAGCCGAAGCTCTGGAAGCCCACGACATTGGTGGCGTTTCTCGGTTTGGTAAACAAGATGGCGCGTGGTATCGAGGCTCGCTGGAATCGAAAGGCCTTCATGGAGTTGGTCACAGCGGATGGCCGTCGCGTTGGCAAGGTCATCACGAACAACGGCTATGCCCTTCGAGTCGATTTGCATCCGCCCAAGGGCCGGTTCACACCGACGCAGGTGGAGCATCTGGGCACACGGCAGGAATTCGCACGGCCGGGCAGCAGCGGCGCGGAACTGACGTTCTGGTTTCAGACGGTCGATGAAATCCACACGGGCGTACTCAAGGATGTCCTCCAAGCCGCCGCCGAGGAATGACATTATAGAATACTCACATTTTCCGAAGCGGCCGACGGGGACGTCGGACGCGACACAATTACCGAGTTTGCTCTAACGCGGACAAGCTCTGTAATGCCTGAGGGTTGTTCGGGCTGATTCGTAGGGCTTCGCGCAATTCCTGGATCGCCTCTTCCCGCCTGCCCAGTTGTGCGAGGATGCGGCCGAGGTTCAATCTTGCGGGAAAGAAGTCGGGATCGAGGCGGATCGCGGCACGGCACTCGGCGATCGCCTCCTCCATTTTTCCTGTATCGACGAGCAAGATTGCCAGGTTGACACGCGCGCGCATGAAGCCGGCATCCGATTTGATGGCCGCTCGATATTCTCCGATGGCCTCGTCTACTTTTTTCTGAGCGGCAAGCGTACGGGCGAAGTTGTAGTGTGCGTCCACATGACCGGGTTGAAGCTCGATCGCCTTCTTGTAAGCGACTGTTGCCTCCTGGTGTTTGCCGAGTCGCCCCAGCATCACGCCGAGATTGACACTGGCTTCAACGTGGTCCGGCTCAATCGCGAGGGTTCTCTCAAATTCGGAGGCCGCCTCCTCGGTGTGTCCTTGAGCAGCCAGCGCCAGGCCGAGTTGGAAGTGTGCCTCGACGTTGACCGGGTCGAGTTGAAGTGAAACTCGGAATCCCGAAACCGCGTCGTCCAAGCGACCAAGCTTCCGAAAGCTCTTGGCGAGATAAACATGGGCACTTACGTAGTTGGGGCTGAGTTGAATGGCCTTGCGAAATTGCTCGATCGCCTCCGGCACCCGATCGCAGTTTGAAAGTATGCAACCTAGATTAAATTGGGATCGGGCGGAATGTGGCGACTTCGCCACGGTATCCTCCCAAATGGAGATCGCGGTGCGATAGTCCATATTTCGCCAGACGGTCGCTATCGCCAGCGCTGACACCACAGGCACGACGATGACGATCGCCAAACCCAATCGGCTCGCGGGCGTTGCGCCAGCGGAAGATGCCTTGGTTTGGGGGATCACACGCCAAAGGACATGGTAAACACCGAACACCACGACGCAAACGACCGACGCGAGCGACAGGTACATCCGATGCTCGAACATCACGTCCCGGATAGGGATGAAACTCGACGTCGGAGCGAGGATCAGGAAGAACCATACACCGAGAAAACCGAAGCACGGTCGCCGTAGATACGCCCACACCGTTGCGGCCAAGAGCGACACAACGAGGATGCTCTGCGGCAGGACCTGCCCGATCTCCTTCGCCGTGGGCCACCCGTGGTCCAGACACAACCCCGCCGGCGCGAGTGAGAGTCGGAGGTAGTGCAGAATCACACCGGGTTGCGTTGCCAGATACTGGAGCGGTGAGATGTCCTTGCAGGCAAAGCCGACGGTGGCGGGGCCTGGGCCCGCTTCTTGTCTCAAGACGCCAGTTACCACGCCGGACAGGTAGAGGACGACCCACGTCGAGCAGAGGCCGACGTAGAGCGGCCAACGTGCTCGAAGCGCTTTTGCGAAGGACGAACTGAGAAAAGCTCGATCGTAAAGGAGCATGACGACGGGGGCGGTCACCATCACAGCCTTACTCCCCATCCCCAAAGCACAACATGCGATTGAGCCAGCGAACCATATCCAGGCATGGCGTGCATTCGCGCCGCGGATGAGGCAATAGAGTGTGAGCAGATAGAAAAGGCCCATCATCGATTCGGCACGCTGGACGATGTACGTGACACTCTGAGTTTGGAGAGGATGCACGACCCAGATTAGCGATACAACGAAGGCGAGCCATGGTGCAACGTGGCCGTGTGTCTTCCGAAGCAAATCAAGCAACAGGGTGCGGCGGATGATCCCGAACAGAGTCATGGCCGCCAGGATATGAATGAGGACGTTGACGTCGTGGTATCCGAGGGGCTTCAGTTCACCCACGGCGTAGTTGATCGCCAGGCTGATGTTGACAACCGGCCGGCGGGCAAGGAGACGCGCGTCGAGAGGCCACAAATGACGGATCGCCTCATTCCTCACGATGCACCGGGAGTCGTCCCAGATGAACTCGCCATTGAGGCCGGTGATATAAACACCGATGCCCGCGACTACGATGATCAGCACCAACCATGATCCGCCGGTGTTGGGTTGTGGCTGTATGACGACGGGCGTTTCCCGCTCTTTTCCTCGCTTGGACTGTTTGCGGCTCATCCGGCCTCCCGGCGCTCGTTGCACTCTCGTCATGATTGTTCAAACGAGATAGCATAGTCGCCATGCAGCGGCGAGCAAACCGGTGCTCCCAGTCGGCCATGAGGGGCCGACGCTACAACGAAGCAGGTACTCTCAACGTGAAAATGCTCTATTGATTTGTGGGCGTCGTCTTCTTGCCACATTCTCCGCACAAGGACGGAATCATGGTCAAACAGATTGAGATTCGAACGCATCGGCAAGGGCTGTATGAGATTACAGAGGCCGTGGCGGGAGTCGTGTCCGAGGCTGGTTGCGGGGAGGGGCTGTGCACGATCATGGTGCGACACACCTCGGCGAGCCTCACGATTCAGGAGAATGCGGACCCGTCCGCCCGGCGCGATCTCGACGCCTGGTTGAATCGACTGGTGGTTGAGAATGATCCGCTCTATACGCACACCGCCGAAGGACCGGACGACATGCCGTCACACATCAAGGCGGCTCTGACCGCGACAAGTCTTTCGATTCCCGTGATGGGCGGACTGCTGGGCCTGGGGACTTGGCAGGGAATCTACCTCTGGGAACACCGACACCAAGGCTCGACGCGCCGGCTAATAGTGCATATCGGAAGTGATTGACGGGGTCGGCGTTCGTGAAAACATCGCGTCGCGCCCCGGTGGTCGACGTGGGATCCGGATTGCCCCCCCACAATCACTGACATTATCAACCCATCTTGACATCAACCGCTCGTTCTCTCTGGATTGCCCCACCTGATTGCCCCCCCCATGTTTCCCAATCAATCGTATGTTTGTGGAGAGGAATAAGGTGCGCCGAATGCACACCCTATTGCTCCCAGCCATGGCGCGTTTTCGGACTGCGTCCGGTATCCGTTTGTGGCCGGTGAATGAGGAGGCAAGACCGTGGTTGAAATTCTGCAGCGATTCTCCGTCACAAACCTGACAGGCTTGCTCGGGACCATCCTACTTTTCTGGGCGGTTTGGCCGGTGCTGTGCGGCATACTTGGAGCCCGGCGGGGACAAAGTCTGCAAGGGGTGATGCATGGCTTGCTGTGGGGGCCTCTTGCTTTGCCGATCGTCCTCTTGAGCGGCAACCGCCACGTGTGCCCGACCTGCGGCAAACGAACCCTTCGTCATCCGGCGGAACCGCACCCTGAGCGAACGCCAGTCACGGCGCCGCCGGTCATCGCTCGCCCGGCCTCTCTTGGGGTATTGCCGGCGGAACAGGGCGGGCAGTCAGATATTCCTGATTCTGTAGAGGATTCGGTTGTACCGGCAAACATTGCGGCTGAAGCCGAAGCGCTGCACGCCTGGGTCAACGGTGATTCAGAAAAACCCTGCACCATGACCTCGGACTGTTGAGTTCGGGGACAAAGCGAGAACAGTTTTCGAGAGCACGTCGCAACGCCCCCTCGGCCGACGCCAGGGTAGCGTCGCCCCCCCGAGGCCGACGGGGATTACCGGTTTGCACGCACACATTCAAGCCGAACGCTATGTACCGGAGTCGGCCTCGCCGGCCTGCTCCCTGACAACCGCGAGAAGCTGGCGTTCCATCTCACGGTCTCGCGGCATGTCGGTCCAGACCTGATCCTGGCTCGGCCGAATGCCGGCATCATTATCGATCGGGGTCTCGTTGGGCAGGTCGTTGAAACGTTGATTATCTCGGAAGACGTGGTGGTCCGAGGTATC
>CAZTAR010000191.1:0-8866 GCA_964611695.1 uncultured Planctomycetaceae bacterium
TCCTCCACGGTGAACTCGTTGCTGAAGAAGCACGGTGTCAACAGGCCGACGAAGCACTAGCCGCGCTGTGTGGCATCACGGTTGCAGACCATGCGGATCGATGTTCTGACGTTGTTTCCGGAGGTGTGCGAGCCGTTCTTTGGAGCTAGTATCCTGGGTCGCGCGCAGGCTTCCGGCTTGGTGACGATCCGATGTCACAACTTTCGAGACTACGCGACGGGTCCTCACAACGCCGTCGATGACCGGCCTTTTGGAGGCGGTCCCGGCATGGTGTTGATGTGTCAGCCGGTCTTCGACGCTGTTGAGGCGATAGAAGCAACGACGGAGGCGGCCCCGACACGAATTCTGCTGACGCCTCAAGGCGAACCGCTTCGGCAGCGTATCGCCGCAGAGTTGGCTGCTTGTGAATATCTTGTCCTGTTGGCAGGGCATTACGAGGGGTTTGACGAACGCATTCGACAGGGATTATCGCCGCGAGAGTTGTCCATCGGTGATTATGTGCTTTCCGGGGGTGAAGCGGCGGCGATGGTTCTGGTGGATGCGATAGTGCGTCTGATCCCGGGTGTGTTGGGAGATCCCGAAGGGGCGTCGGACGATTCGTTTTCGATCATGGCCGGCATGAAGCCGGATGCCGGAGAGAGCCCGAGCGCCGCCGGCTATTTGGAGTACCCACAGTACACGCGGCCCAGATCGTATCGCGGTATGGAGGCGCCTGAGATCCTCTTGAGCGGCGATCACGGCAGAATCAGGTCCTGGCGTTTGGAAGAAGCGAGGCGTCGCACGGCCGAGCGTCGTCCAGACCTGATGCGGGCGTCGGATAGGGAAGCCCGCAGCACTGCGGAAGGCCGAGTGGAAGAGAGAGACAACCTGGAGAGTCATGATGCGTAACAAATTCATCGAAGATGTCGAGGCCGCCCACATGAAGACGGACGTGCCTGAGTTTGAAGTGGGCGACACGGTGTCCGTTGGCGTTCGCATCGTAGAGGGAACGAAGGAACGCGTTCAGCCGTTCATTGGTGTCGTGATTGCACGCCACGGTGGCGGCATGAGCGAGACGTTCACGGTCCGACGAATCGTGAACAATGAGGGCGTCGAGCGCATCTTCCCGCTGCAGTCGCCACGCGTCGTGAACGTCGAAGTCACGCGGCGCGGCAAGGCCCGGCGGAGCAAGCTTTACTTCCTTCGAGATCGGGTCGGCAAAGCCCGGAAGTTGCGAGAGCGTCGCGTCTCATCGGCCAAGGCCAAGGGTGCAGCCGCCAAGTCGGCCAGCGCAACAGTGCCCGTGGTGGCGACGGAGTCGGCGTCTCAAGAAGAAGTCGCGGCGACGGTGTGAGGCCTCTCCGCCCTTGCAACTCGTGGCGAAAACCGTGTCATGGGGCCTTTTTGTGTGTACGAAGGCACCCGCTTTTCTCCGCGGGTGTCCGGGTGTGGGAGCCAGCGGGAGCACACGCGTGCATTGGTTGTGAGCGAGGATAAACGGCAAGACGTTGGGCGGGCGGGAGAACGCGCCGCGAAGAAGCATCTCAAGCATTGCGGTTATCGGATTCTGGCAACGAACTACACATGTGCGGCAGGTGAAATCGATATCATCTGCCAGGATGACACGTGTATTGTTTTTGTCGAGGTCAAGGCGCTGACCGACGATACCGCTTCAGATCCCGAATCGAAAATCGGAACAGGGAAACAGAAACGGCTTCTGCGTTCCGCACGGTACTGGCTGGCGGCTCATGGGGAGCCTGATTGCGCCTACCGTTTTGATGCGATTGGGGTCATAATGCCCCCTGGAGGGAGCCTGCGGATCAGGCATATTCAAGAGGCGTTTGTTCCCTCGAACTAGGTTCTGTCGGAAAACTCCTGTAGCGTCCGACCCCCGTGTCGGACGTGGAATACAAACTGTTTGCCCCGGCCGACAGGTGCGTCGGCCGCTACAGGGGTGTGCAAAACGCTCTAGACTTTTCGAGTGTGCTTTAGCCAAATGCAATCCAGCCCTATCGAAAGATCGGTATGACAACGCTCTTCGACTCGCACTGCCACCTGACGAGTGGTGCGTTGTACCCGCAAGTGGACAACGTGATCGCCCGGGCGCGCGAGGCGGGGGTGGTCGACATCCTGACCCTCGCGCAGGATTTGGATGATGC
Source organism: uncultured Planctomycetaceae bacterium (assembly GCA_964611695.1). Classification (GTDB taxonomy): domain Bacteria; phylum Planctomycetota; class Phycisphaerae; order UBA1845; family UTPLA1; genus CAZTAR01. The sequence goes on from CAZTAR010000191.1 coordinate 2,139, forward strand.
CGAGCGGGCGATCAGGCTTTCCGATGAGGTGCCGTCCGTGCATGTCGCGGCCGGTATCCATCCTCACGAGTCAGCGAAGACGCCCGAGCGTTGGGACGAAGCGCTGGCTTCGATTGTCGCACGGGAGGATGTGTTCGCTGTTGGAGAAATCGGGCTCGACTACCATTACGACTTTTCCGATCGACCGACGCAGCAGCGCGTCTTTCGGCGACAGCTGGAAATCGCAGTATCGGTGGGCAAGCCGGTGGTCATTCATTCGCGCGAGGCCTACGAAGATACAATGAACACCCTCGCCGACCACCCGAGTTTGCAGGGTGTTGTTTTTCATTGCTTTTCCGGATCCGAGCGGCAGGCCGCGGAGATTTTGGCACGCGGCTACTACGTGTCCCTGACGGGCGTGGTGACATTCAAACGGTCGCACGAATTGATGGCCGTTGCGCGGGCGATTCCATCCGATCGGCTCATGATCGAGACGGACGCCCCCTACCTCTCACCTGAGCCGGTCCGGAATGTGCGGCCGAACGAGCCTGCGTTGCTCGTTCACACGGCATCGTGTATAGCTAAGGAACGCGGAATGGATCTGGCGGAACTTGCGTCCATCACGTCCGTCAATGCGCGTCGTTTCTTTCGGATTGCCCCTGGGTGTGGCGAATGACTGAGCACAAACAGAAAGCTGCGATCGGACTCGATGTCGGTGGAACGGCGATCAAGGCCGGTCTGGTGACGACTTCGGGCGATGTGTTGGCTCGTGTGATGACGGCCACCGAGACCGACCGAGGGGTCGATCACGTCATTGAGAATATGGTACGTCTGATCGTTGGTTTGCGCGATGCTTCCGCCGACGGTGTGGAGGTCATGCAAACGGTTGGGCTGGGGATGCCGGGGACTTTGAGTCGCCGTCGCGGCGTCGTGATATCACCGCCGAATCTCCCGGGTTGGCGGGATGTTCCCATCGTGGACCGACTTTGTTCGGCGACGGGTTTACGCATCATCCTGGACAACGATGCCAACAACGCGGCCCTAGGGGAGTTTCTCTGTGGGGCCGGCGCCGGCATCGGTGACATGGCGATGCTGACCCTCGGCACGGGAATCGGCGGTGGATTGATCCTCGATGGGCGTCTTTGGCATGGCGCGTACGAAAACGGCGGCGAATTGGGGCATATGATCGTTCATGCGGGTGGGCGTCTTTGCAAGTGTGGGCAATTGGGTTGCTTGGAAGCCTATGCCTCGGCGCCGAATATCGCCCAGCGCGCAACGGAGGCCGTCGAAGCCGGGCAGCAGTCCTGTTTGAAGGATGTCCTCGACCGTGGCGAATCGATCCGCCCTGAGATGATCGCGGAGGCCTTCGGGGCGGGAGACGCGGTTGCCGGGATAGTTTGGACAGAGGCGTGTCGCTACCTCGCGATCGCTTGCGCCAACATCCAACATATTTTGAACGTGGAGCGAATCGTGTTGGCGGGAGGGCTCAGCGGCGCCGGCGATCTACTCAGACAGCCGGTCGTGCGGGCTCTCAAGGAGGTCTCGTCAGGCATGCTCGGGGCGCCGCCGGATATCCGAATCGCCAGACTGGGGAATGACGCCGGTTTCATTGGATCGGCCCTGAGCACGTTTCACGCCGACTGATCTGTCTGACCGCATGAGGCGTAGTTTTTCCTGCTACTTCTTGATGAAGCCACAGTTGTGGTGGTGGTTTTCTTGATGCAATGAGGCGCCGGCGTCTTTCTTGGGATTTCTTCTGCGAGAAGCCGGTGGCACAGGGTGGGGCGACGCACCTGTTGACATTCGGTCCGGGTCGGCGGATTGAGCTACGCAGCTGAGGTGTGTAACATGCACCGTGTCGCGATCGGGGAGGGGCGCGCGGGATTGTCATATGCGCACACGAAAGAAACTCTTCTTGGCTCTTGTGGCGTTACCGATCGTATTTGTGGTGGGTACGGCGGGTTATTTGAGCTTGGAAGACGGGATCACGCTGGGCCAAGCGGCCTACATGACCATCATTACTATTTCCACTGTGGGGTACACCGAGGTTTGGGAACTGAGTGATGCGGGGCGGACCTGGACTGCTGTGGTCATTGTGTTCGGTTGGGCTTCGGTGACGCTTGCATTCACGATGTTGGCGGCCATGATGGTGGGCGGCGAAATTCGGGGGATCCTGGGGAGACGCAAATTGGAAGACAAAATCGCAAAACTCGACGGCCACTTCATTATTTGCGGATACGGCCGAATGGGGAAGCTCATCGGTGATCATCTGCGGAGCCAAGGTAAGAAGGTTGCCGTCATCGAGACGGATAACACGCGTACCATGCTCGCTGAGGAAGACGGCGTTCCCTATGTGCTTGCCGATGCCACGGATGACGAAGCACTTCGCCAGGCGGGCATCGAGCGAGCGGGCGGCCTCGTTGCGGCCATGGGCAGTGATGCTGGAAATGTTTTTGTTACCCTGAGCGCTTCGAACTTGCGCAAAGACATTCCGATTATTGCGCGGGCCGAATTTCATGATTCCGAACCGAAACTCAAACGGGCGGGCGCGACCCACGTCGTTTGTCCTCATGCGATCGGCGCGGTGAGGATGGCCAATTTCTTGGCGCGGCCGGCCGTGGCGCATTTAGTTGACATTACCACCTCCGGTGTGGAATGGGAGATCGATGAGGTGAATGTCCCAGCGGGTTCCAAGCTCGCGGGGGCACCCTTGAGCGACTTGCATCTGCGAAATCGTGTCAACGCGACGATCATCGCGATTCGACGTGCCGACGGGTCTACGTCGGTCAATCCTGGCGCGGAGGCCATGATTCACGGCGGCGATTCATTGGTTGTCATTGGTCCGGCGGGGATTGCCGAGGCGCTGCGCAAGCTAGGCATTGAAGACGCCTCATGAGTCTCGAATTCGCCATCTACCTTGTTGTCCTGCTGCTCTGGTTGCTCACCTTCATTCAGGGAAGCCGGGCGTTATGGCAGGGCCTTTGCTTCCACAGGTATGTTTCGGAGAAAGTCGAGCGGGCGCCGGATTTGGCGGACAAGAACGGCCGGTTCAAGTATCAGCCCAAAGCTGTGGTGATTCTGCCTTGCTGCGGTGTCGACGACGAACTCCAGCAGACGGTTCGGGCATTACAGCGGCAAAACTATGCGGACTATGAAGTCATTTTCACCTTCGAGTCTGCGGACGACCCGGCCTACACGGCGGTCGGCGGATGGATCGAAGGTTGGGACTCACCGCCCAATCGCCGCGTCGTTGCCGGCCTGACCGAAGGGCGTTCGCAAAAGGTGCATAATCTGCTGGCCGCTTTGGAGGAAGTGTCGCCGGATCGAGAAGTCCTGGCATTCCTCGACTCGGATGCCGTGCCGGGGGAGGACTGGCTGGGGCACATGGTCGCGCCTCTTGAGGATGAGGCGGTTGGCGCGACGACGGGCTATCGGTGGTATTCCGCGCGGGGGGGGCTCGCGGAGGGCCTGCGATGTAATTGGAATGCCGCCACGGTGACACTGCTTAGCGACGAGAAGCTCAACTTCTCCTGGGGCGGGGCGACGGCGATCCTGCGAAAGAACTTCGAGGAATTCGAGATCCCGAAGCACTGGTCTGCTTCGCTGACCGATGACTATCCGATCACGCTGGCGGCCAGGCGCGTGGGCAAGATCATCCGATTTGTCCCCCAAGCGCTCATCCCGAGCGAGGACAGAACCACGCTACGGGACTTCTGGGTGTTCGCCCGACGCCAACTGATCATTACACGGGTCTACGTGCCGGAGATTTGGCGGGCGGGGTTCACTTTGTGTCTGAGTTTCGTCGTCGGCGGAACGGCGGTCGCGGCGCTCTTCTTCGCCTCGCTGCTAGGTTGGCTCGGCAGTCCGGTCGTCACGATCGCGGCATTCGCGGCGTGGATGCTTGTCCTCGCCTTGGCATCCGGCAAGGCCTATGTCCGGCAATTGGCCATCCGAAAGGTGCTTCAGCCGCCTGCTTTGACTTGGCTGGATTTCTGGTGGGACGTGGGCGGCGTCAGCATGACGGGTCTTCTTCACTTGGCGTTGTTAGTTTCCTCCGGCGTATCCAGCCGTTTCACTTGGCGGAATACCCTTTATGAACTCATTTCCACGACCGAGACTCGGGTGCTTCGTCGACGGGGAGAGGGCGGCGATTGAATGTGGAAGAGTCATACTAGGCTCTGTCGGAAAACTCCTGTCGCGTCCGACTTCCGTGTCGGACGTGGAAAACAAACTGTTTGCCTCGGCTGACAGGGGCGTCGGCCGCTACGCTTGGACTGAAATTGCTCTAAGTTACCGCGCTATAGCGTTTCACGTTGATATGTGGCACCGGCGTCTCGCCGGTGAGGTAACGGCACTCGGCCTCCTTGCTTCCACCGGCGAGAGGCCGGTGCCACACTTAATCGTAAACTGCTCTAGCGTGGTGGGACCATTGTATGCTCCGCTGTAGCGTCGGCTCCCCGTGGTCGGCGGGGATCACCGGTTTGTTCGCATCCTGCATCATCGAACGCTGACCGCTTGCTGACGCGTGCGGCTCTGATTATTTTCGGGGTCGGATTTGATGGCTCGCATTATTTTTTAGACCAGACGAATTTGGACGATCTCGGTGGGGGCTCTGAGGCGGAGGGGGAACCAGTTGCCAATGCCGCTGTTGACGAAGAGGGTGGTGTCCGCTCGGCGGTAGAAGCCTCGGGTGTAGCGGAAGAGAAATCTGCCGATGCCGATGTCGGGTCGTTCACCGGGGGGGGTGAGCATGAGCTGGCCGCCGTGGGTGTGTCCGGAGAGGGTGAGGGGCACGTCGGCGGCGGCGAGCGCGTCCCAGGTGTGCGGATGGTGGGCGAGGGCGATGACTGGTCCATCCTGTTGAATGTCATGACCGGCTAGGGTGGCGGCGGTGTTTAGATCGTCGGGGGTTTTGCCGTTTTCACCATTTTGGGGGCGTGCGGTGGCTGGTATCGCTTCCTTGTGATCGAGGCTCGCGTGTTGCTTATCTTCCTGTGATTCCCGTCGGCCACGGGGGGGCGACGATACGGTTTGCGGCCGAGGGTTTTGTTGGATCTGTGCGGTGTCGGAGCTAGAGGAAGAACTCGCGCTGCGGCGGGCGGCGGGGTAATCGAGGCCTGCCAGGGTGAGCTTCTCGCCGTCGATTGTGATTGGGCGGCGTTGGTTGATGAGGAGTGGGATTTGAATGCGGGTGTATTGGATGAATTCGACGCGGTTGTCGATCTGATCGTGGTTGCCGATGCAGGCGAAGATACCGTGGCGGTGGGAGATTTGCGTGAGGGCATCCAGCGCGGGCGGGAGGACGTCGTTCGAGTTATCCACGATGTCGCCAGTAACAACGACGATGTCGCTGTCCAGCCGATTGGCGGCCTCTACCAATCTCGGCAGCATCACTGGGCGGTAGAGCCGGCCAACATGCAAGTCGCTGATGTGCGTGATTGTGAGGCCGCGAAGGCGCGCGGGAAGCCAGGGGGCTTTGAGGGTGCGGTAATTGACCGCGAAGCGAGCCTCTTGCCTTCGTGCGGCGACGGTGGCTCCGACGACGACCGCCATCGGGACCGATGCGACGGCAGTTCGGAGGAATGCGCGGCGGGCGGGGTCGTGCTGAACGTTGTTGACAAATCGGGGTGGAATGGCTGGGCGATTGTCTTGAGCGTGCTCGACAATCGTGGAATTATTTACGGTGTTACCTTTGCGTTTGCGCCGGAAGCGGAAACGGAATCGGCGGAATGCGTATAGGATGGCAAGGCCCGCGAGGCGGAGTAGGGCCGCTATGGGCATTGTGGCGACGAGGCCGATGTGCCAGAAGGTAACGGCGGCCGCGTACCATGTCGGTGTTTGCATGAAGGAGAGCGGTCGTCCTGTCAGCAGCATCAACAGAATCGGGGCGTTGAGCACGATGCAGAATGCGAGCACGGCCAGTCGCAGCGTGCTGGACCTTCGTGACGATCGAATGTGGCGGGCGAACCGTCTGTCGGCGATTGTCCACCAGAGCGTGTTGAAGAGGAGGAGCAGCAGGATGATGAGCCGAAAACCGACGGCCCGAGGGGTGTCGATGTAGCGCGTGAAGATGAAGCCGTAGCAGAGAATCGCGGCGATGATGCCCATGCTAGCCCATTGCAGGACGGCGTATGTGCGGTCGGACGGTCTTCGATGGAATACGCGATGCGGCGATTTGCTGTCGTGCGTCATGTCGTGTGTATCGCCGAGCGTTGGGTCCATCGGTTCCTCGTGTGCGTGCGGCGTAATACGAGGCTTGGGCGTCGTGCAGAATGACGATAACGGGTTGATCCGCCAAACGGCAAAGCCGGTGGGCGGCCCAAGCTTTGCAATCAATCATGATATTCCTGCGCGACGCCTTACATCGCATCACAGGCCAGAGGCCTGTGCCACAGTTCTGAAACAGCATCATAGCGGAAAGAGGAGTAGCAGAGCGGGTCTGTAAGCCGAATCCTGTTCCATCGTCTTGTTGCCAAGGCGAAGGCGGCGACCATCTATCTGGGCCGATCGGTTACCCGTCGGCTCAAGCACCCTACCCGCAGCGTGGGACGAGACGGGCCATCTCGCGGACCGGCCGAAGCCGATCGCTCGCTGCCTATGCGGGCTTGCTGGCGGTGGGGTTTACCGAGCCGCGACTGTCGCCAGCCGCGCGGTGCGCTCTTACCGCACCATTTCACCCTTACCTGTGACACCGTCCGAAGACGGGTCCATCGGCGGTGTGTTTTCTGTGGCACTTTCCCTGGCATCAC
>CAZTAR010000192.1:0-8846 GCA_964611695.1 uncultured Planctomycetaceae bacterium
CGTCGAAAGTCCCCACAAGAACTCAAGGCAGTTTTGCCAACCTAGTTTTTTTTGACTTCACCGTGGACGTCGATCATTCTCGGGCCTCGTACTCGGACTATCGACCAGTCTGGCTATCTCGGCCAATGGGAGACAGTTGAGTCCACGCCTTGCCTGACGGGCTCCATCAAATTCTCTTCTTGTGGCCGTAGAGCCTTTTGAATGCCCGTTGAGCGGCCGATCCCTGTGTCGAGACTGAGGGGAATCGTGGGTTATCGACGGCCGACACACGCGTCGGACGCTACACTGTATCTTTGAGTGGTATCGAACAGGCGTATTCTCTGGCAAACTTTAGCATGGCTTGTGCAATTGCGCGATGGATGATCGGCCTCAAAGGATGGCGCCTCGCATCGTCATCTCAGTTCGCTGGTTAATTAAGGGTAGGTAGAACTGCTGGCGGATGGCCAATCCGGCTGTTAGCATTATGCCTGTTGTGTGTGGGGAACTCGCGGCAATCATGCGGCAACGGGGTGCCGTACTTGAGAGCGGCTTTGAGAGAACGCAGCGTCCGCCTTTCGTGTCGGGCGCGAGGTTCACTCGGTATTCGTTTGAGCATCTGCCCGCCACAAAGAAAGGAATTACCCATATGTCCACGCCCGAGCAGCCTCCCACCACTGTCAAGAAACGACTGGTCTGGCTGGAACGAGGCTTCTACCTGGTGGCGGCGGCCTGCATTGTCCTCTATGGGATTCAATGGTTCTTCCATCGAGAAAGAACCCGGTTGGTTGAGCCGACCGGCGAGATCATGACTTCCCTGGAGACAGCCGATCGAATTCCTCCGGTCTCTCCACCCGCCAAAGACTGCAACGTCCTGGTCATCACTGTTGACACCACGCGAGCCGACCACCTCGGATGCTACGGGCACCGCGGGGTGAAGACGCCTGTCATGGATGCATTGGCGCAGAAAGGTGTCATGTTTGCCAATGCGTTTACAACATCGCCATCGACTTTGCCGTCACACAGCACCATTCTCACGGGGTTGTATCCCTGTCACCACGGGGCGCGTGCTAACGGCTCCTTCAAAGTCGCCCCAGAAAACACGACTTTGGCGGAGATTCTCAGCGCGGAGGGCTATGCGACTGCTGCCTTCATTAGCGCGTATGTTCTCGACGGACGATTCGGCTTGGACCAGGGATTCGACTTGTATGATGACGACCTGAGCAAGGGTGTGAAACTCGCCGCACACTGTTTTCGGGAACGACCGGCACAGTACACCAACGAGTCCGCCATCAGCTGGCTGGAGACTGTGAAAGACCGCAAGTTCTTCGCCTGGATACATTACTTCGATCCTCATGCGCCCTATTTCCCCCCCGAACCGTTCCGGGAACAGTATGCGGATCGTCCATACGATGGTGAGATTGCCTACATGGACTTTGAAATCGGTCGGCTGTTGGCGGGTCTCGAAGCGTTGGGCGTTCTCGATAACACCCTGGTTGTCCTGGTTGGCGACCACGGGGAGGGGCTCGGAGAACATGGAGAGCAGACGCACTCTTTGCTAATCTATGACTCCACCCTTCATGTCCCCCTGATAATCGTTCCGCCGACGAAAGAGCCGCTCGGCTTGGCTGTGAACCGACAGGTGAGCAATGCGGACATTGTGCCCACGATCCTTGATATCGCGGGAATTGACTCGGATCTCAAGTTCGACGGAGTGAGCTTGCTCAAAGGTCCGGAGGCTCATCCAAAAGGCATCTTCGTCGAGACAATCGCGACGCTCGTCCTGCATGGCTGGAGTCCCTTGTTTGGTGTCCGCCAGCAAGATGGAAAATACATCCACGCTCCCCGGCCCGAATTCTACGACCTTGAGGACGATCCCAAGGAACTCAATAATTTGTTCGAAGAGCAACCCAAGCGCGTCGTGGCCCTGGCGAATGAACTGGAGGGATTCGTCGGCAACGACCTGTTTGGGGCGGAAGCCATGCGGCAAATGGTGACGATGGATGACCAGACAGCCAAGAAATTGGCCGCCCTGGGATATGTCGGTACGCAGAAGCAGGACGCCATTGATCCCGAAGCCGCCGCCCGGTGGGATCCGAAGGATATGGTGCCGCACTTCGAGCGAATCCAGCATGCCTCCGATATGATGGCGACGGGTCAGTTTGCCGAAGCCTTGAAGGAATTGGAGGAATGCCTGGAGAAGGTTCCGAACGACGTTTGGACCCTCCAGTTGCTCGCCTCAGCATACCTGGAACGAGGGAACCTGGATCGTGCCGAAGAGGTGACCTTGCACGCGCTGGACTTGCAGGAAGACGAACCCGGCCTGTATTTGAAACTCGCCCAAGTGTCCATATCGCGCGGCCGCATCGCGGAGGCCGAACAATTCCTCCTCAAGTCCCTTGACAAAGATCCGCAATTTGCCCCCGCCTACGTGTCGCTTGCTTCGCTCTATGATAAAACCGGGCGTCGTGATGAAGCGATGAAGTTGTTTGCGACGGCCATTGAAATGGATCCGGGGAGCACGGGCCCGCTTGCTTATAACTCGATCGGCAACGGGCATCTGGCGAGAATGGACATCGCTGCCGCGAGAGAGGCGTTCACCAAGTCACTTGAACTCGACCAACTCAATGGGAATGCTCACGCGGGGCTCGCTGCAGTTTTGATTGAGGAAGGAAAGATTGACGAAGCGGAGAAGGAACTTGAGATTGCTGTTCGCTTCGTGCCGACCAATCGACGGGTCCTCAGTACCCTGGCGGCTGTCCATAACAAGAAGGGCGACCATGAGAAGAGCTTGAAATATGCCCGACAGGCCCTCGAGGTCGACCCGACATTTCCAAGGGCACTCAACGCGCTGGGATCGGCACTTCGAGGTGTCGGCGATCTAGACGGGGCGAAGGATGCTTTTGAAAAGGCGTTGGAACAGCATGCCGACTTTGTTCCGTGCATCATCAACCTTGCCCAGGTATATCTCGCCGAGCATCGCGAGGAAAAGGCCGCCGGACTGTATCGACGCGTTCTTGAGATCAACCCAACCCAACCAATGGCGCTGTTCAACATGGGAACATTTAAGGCGAATCACAACCAGTTGGATGAAGCGCTCGATTACTATCGTCGAGCCGTCGCGGCTGATCCTCAATATGCGATTGCCCACATGCACCTGGGTATGCTTCTGAGCATGCGGGGCATGCCGGCTGAGGCGCTTTATCATCTCGAACGCAGCCTAGAATTGGAGCCTGACCAGCCGGAACGCGAACGCGTGGCACAGGTCATTGCGGGTTTGCGAAACCTGCGACCGACATCCCGGCCGCAGCTTCCCCCTGGTTGACAGAGGGAATGACCCGGATCTGCGAAACTCGGAAGCCGGGAAACCGAGTCAGCGAGAAACCAAGCAATCGATCTCGGCGCTATCGGTGGGTGTCTGATCTCCAATTCGATGAAGATCGATTGAAAGGGATATTTCCTCTCCCTACTTGAGCACCTTGGCAACAAAGGGAGCGACATCGGAACCGTCTCGGTCGAAGTCGCCATCCATATCCGCGCGGTGTTGGTAAACGCCTGGCGTCGCCGGCGGCAGAAAGAGCAGCGCGTCGATAAAATGGGGCAAGTCGTCTAAATCCACATCGCCATCGCCATTCATGTCGCCGGATTCAAAAGGCGAGCCTTTGACGCCCAAGTTATGAGAGTATCCTCCGGTCACCGTTACAAAACCGGTGTTGGGTTCCGGCACTTCGCATTCGCCGTATACGTTGTATCCCCAGGCGAGAATCTGGCCCCCGGTTGTGATCGCGAGACTGTGAGAACTGCCCGCCGAAATCGCGGTGTATCCTGAGTTCGGCTCAGGGACATCACACTGTCCGGCGGTATTTCTGCCCCACGCCACGATCGAGCCGTCAGACTTCATACCGAGACTGTGGTGAGAGCCCCCTACGATGGCCACGAAATCCTGGTTGGGTTCCGGTACGGCTATTTCACCGTCCACGTTTCGTCCCCACGCCACGATCGAGCCGTCGGACTTCAGAGCGAGGCTGTGGTGAGAGCCGCCTGCGATTGCCACGAATCCTGTGTTGGGTTCAGGCACATCGCACTGGCCGTAGTAGTTGTAACCCCAAGCCGTAATCGAGCCGTCATCCTTCAGAGCGAAACTGTGGTGGGAACCGGTTGCGACAGCGATGAAACCGGTTCCGGGCTCGGGGACATCACATTCGCCGTGGAGGTTCTCACCCCAGGCCACAATGGTGCCGTCGGCTCTCAAGGCCAAGTTGTGAAAGAAGCCTGCCGAGATTGCTACGAATCCAGTGTTTGGCACGGGTTCGATGCTTTGGCCGTAATGTGGATATCCTGATTGGCCCAGCGCGCCGGCTCCCCAGGCGTCAACGGAGCCATCCGCTTTCAGGCCAATACTGTGGTAGTATCCTCCCGAAACCGCGACGAAGTTCTCATTGGGTGTAGGCGCTTCGCATTGGGTGTAGACATTTCTTCCCCAGCCCACGATCGTGCCGTTGTCATCCTGTGCGCGGACCGTACTTTCCGCAGCGAACGACATCGCGGCTGCGCAGAGGAAGGATAAGATTACGGGTACCCTGGTCCTCAAGGCTGGATTTCCTTCTTTCCACCACGGAAGCTCATCCGAAGTCCGGCGAACTCCCTTCCCCCTTCAATCGGAACGTGTGGGCCTGGCGCGATAGGCGGCGATCAGACCGTGCACGGGAGGACACATTCACAAAATACCGTCCCCCTTGGCAGCACCTATTATAGCAGAATCCAGCAGCTATTTCTGGGTAAGGCGGCTCGGTCCGGGAATCCCTGGCACCGGTTTCGCGTTTCATGAAGGGGCGCCCCACGAAGCTACTTGCTGCCAGTGGCACCACAGCAGACAAGCCGCCCTTGGCATCCCAATGATACCGGTACCGGAATCTTCACGGGTGTCCACAACCAACTTGGCGAAACACCCCAGGCGCCAAGACTGTGAACAATTGCGCGCATAAAAGCGGCGGGCTACCTTGCCGGGGATAGCCCGCCGATTATTACCTGAAAGGTTCCATTCCGAGAATGGAGGCCTCTTAGGCCTGTCGCCTTCGCCTGACAATACCACCCATCAGAGCGGCAAGGCCACCGAAAAGGAGCGTCGCAGTCGCGGGCTCGGGAACCTCATGGACGGTCCCGCCGTAGAAGTCGAAATCACCATCGGTCAAGGTGATGAAAGAAGTTACTGCAGTCATGTGAACGACACCGAAGTCGTTCAATGCGCTGTACTGTCCGCTGTTCACATGCAGTGTGACCTGCAGGAACGGTACGACCTCATCCGCGCCGAAAGTGAGCGTTCCGCTCGAATCCATACCCTGCCGCAGCGAGCCAACTTCGATGTAACCGGTACCGGAAGCCGGCCAAACGTAGCTACCATAGGTGTGGTAATCCCAACCACCCAGCGGCGTCGCGCCGATTACGTCGAGGCTGCTGTTGTCATACGCAAATGTAAAGTGGAGATTGTTGATCCAGTATTCGGTTCCTTTCATTCGCATTGCGAAGGTGAACTGGTACGTGTCTGAGAACTCCGCCGGATCCACGAGCACCGTGTTGATGCTGCCTGGGTTGGCGGGGTCGTACAGCCCGATGTCGCCGAAATCCGCGGTGACAGGCTGCGGGGTGTAAACAATGTCCGCCAGCGCCGGCGTTGCGGACAACATCCCCAGTAAGGCTACTACTGCAATTGTTCTTTTCATATCCCTTTCATACCTCCGTTTCAAAAAGATGCCGTTCTTTCGTTCAGTTCCCTCACCAGGCCAGCGGGATATTCCCACACACGAGAACTCTCCGTCGTTGGGGACCCGCTATCCATCTAAACATGTACATTTGGTCCGGAATGTAACTTCTTGCCCGCACACGCTTCTCTTTCGAACCCTCATTCGACACTCACTCTTATATCTACTCTACAGGCTTGGCCTTTGGATTGCAAGTTCAACGCTAAAGTCCCTCGGATTTTGTGGCAAGGGTGGGTCACGGTTGAATGCGGCCGACGTGGAAAACGGCGACTGCAACTTCATATGCCTCGGACGCGATGGGGGGGGCTACACCCAATCGCGAAAGCTTGAGGAGCACACATCTGAGCAACTTGGACTAGGAGGACGCTCGCAACAGGCTTGTTTTGGGCCATGAGGCATATATCCGGAAAAGCCGATGGATAATGTGCCGATAAGTCAGGGTTTCTTGATCCGTGATTAAGGTCATGGCGCCCCTTAAATATCCTCAGTGGGAGGTATCGCGAGGGCAATATCGTAGGATCAAGCCAACCGACGGTCCGATAACCGGTGCTATTGCATTTACGTACTCCACAATCCGGCATCTCGGTACTTGTCGCGGTAGTGGACATTCTGCAATGATCTGAGACCGCCCCCAACTTCCCGCAGGAGTGTGAGGGAGGTTGCATCTGTTCGCGAGGTTCTGAACAATGAGGCCAGAGGAGACGAATGTAATGACGAAGGGTCGGAAGACATCGCTCGCGATTCTGTGTGTCGTAATCAGTGTCGCCACTGTTGTCCTAGTCGCCTGGCTCTCTGGTGAAACCAAGGCAGGCAGACCGAATGTCCTGCTCATCACCTTCGACACGACCCGTGCTGACCGTCTCGGGGCCTACGGGTGGCAGCGGGGGCGGACGCCGGCAATCGATGGGCTCGCCGAACGGGGCCTCCTCTTCAACAGGGCCTACGCTTCGGTGCCGCTGACGTTACCATCGCACGCCTCCTTGTTTACGGGAATCTATCCCTTCTACTCGGGTGTTCGAGATAACGCACACTTCCAATTGGACAGCCAAGCACGGACGCTGGCCGAGGCATTGCAGGAGGGGGGGTATCAAACTGGGGCGGTGGTGGCAAGCTTCGTTCTCGATAGCCGGTTCGGACTGGATCAAGGGTTTGATGAGTACCGTGATGATCTGGCCGACCACGCGGAGTTTGGCCTGTTCCAAATCCCGGAGCGCAATGCACAGGCGGTGGTGGAGGATTCGCTCGATTGGCTCCGACAGGCTGACAAGGACCAGCCCTTCTTCCTGTGGACCCACTTCTTTGATCCGCATCACCCTTATCACACTCCCCCGGATTTTCCCTTCTATCAACGTCATCCGTACGACTTGGAAATCGCGTATGCCGACTTCCAGCTTCAGCGTTTGTTAAAGGAGATCGAACAAACGCCATCCAACGACCGCCCGACGCTCATCGTTTTTGCTGCCGACCACGGTGAAGCGCTGGGAGAATATGGCGAAGAAACGCACGGCTACTTCGTGTACGACAGCACGCTACGCGTGCCGCTCGTGATCAAACTGCCGGACAATTCACGGGCTGGCACGAAGATCGACGCGCCGGTCGGCCTCGTGGATATTATGCCGACGATCTTGGAACTCGTGGGTCTGCCGCCGCCGGCCGATGACGCCATCCACGGGCGATCACTTGTGGGGCTGATACAGGGAGAGACGGCTTCGAAAGAAGCGTTCAAGAGTAGGCCGTTGTATTTCGAGTGTTTTATGCCGATGTATGACTTCGGCTGGGCGCCAACTGCCGGCATTCGGCTTGATCAGACCAAGTTCATCGAATCTCCGATTCCGGAGTTGTACTTGTTTGCCGACAACCCGCGCGAAGGGCAACCGAACAACGTCTTCGGCGAGCATCCCGATCTGGCTTCGCAGTTATCAGGCCGACTTCAGGACTTGCTGGATACATCCCTCCGCCAGCCGGTTTTCTCCGGCGCCATCGAGACGGCGGATCCGGAGGTCTTGCAGAAACTGGCGGCACTCGGATACCTGTCCGGAATAATGAACCAGGAAGACGACTTTGGACCTAGCGACGACGTCAAGAATCGCTTCTCTCAATACAACCTCATTCTGACAGCCAATGCCCGAATAAGTGCCGGAGACGTGGCTGTGGGCACGCAGATGCTTTTGACAGTTCTCAAGAGTGACCCGGAAAACCCACGGGCCCTGGCCCTCCTGGGCGAAACGATCGTGCAACATTCGCGGAAAGCCGCGGCGGGGCTTCCGGTTCTCGAAACCGCCTCCCACAACTCAAGACTCGATGCAGCCACCCGCGCTCGGCTCTTGGGCCAGTGTGGCGAAGTGTTCTTACTCGAACGTAATCCACAAAGGGCTTTGGGTTTCTTTAAGGAGGCTGTTGACCTTCAGCCGAAGGATGCCGTTTTGCTTGGCCGGTTGGCCACGGCTCAGATGCACCTTACTCAACTTTCAGCGGCACTCGATACGACCCGTCAGGCCATCGAGTACGCTCCCAACTTCACGGCCCTCCAGGTGCAACTGGGTATGTTGCTATTCTGTGAAGGACGAACCGAGGAGGGGGTCAAAGTGTGGAATGGCCTACTCGCGCGAGAAAGCACACCTCTCAACACATGGCAGATTGCCTCCATGTGCGCTCGTGATCCAACCATTGCCGCGATGGCCTTGGAACCTCTTTCACGGGTGGGTGCACAGGCCGACTTGCCCAGACTGGTTCGTGCGGCGGCCCTCGCGGCAGCCGGCCAGGCTCATCTGGATGCCGGACGATCGAAGCAGGCCTTATCCGCAATCGAGGCCGCTTGCGCATTGCTGCCTTCTGATGATAGCCTAGGATTGTGGTGGCACGCTCGAGTGTTGATCGCGCTGGATCGTGTCGAGGAGGCATTGCCTCTACTGGAGCAAGCCTATCACAAGCGCACGGACGATATCGGGATTGTCGTGGATTTGGCCATGGCCCATCACAAGTTGGGAGACATGACGAAATCGGTTGAACTTCTTTCGGACTACCATGAAGCTCACCCAGACAACCCGGCCGCCGCGAATAATCTTGCCTGGGCCTTGGCGGATCGAGCTGAGGGAGAGGAGGATTTGGATC
>CAZTAR010000193.1:0-8810 GCA_964611695.1 uncultured Planctomycetaceae bacterium
ACCTGTGGCACCGCCGTCTCGGCGGTGGATTCACGGGCGAGACGCCCGTGCCACAACCACAGGCAAGCGTGAATGGCTCTAGCGTTCCTTCGGCGGAACGACGGTACGTGGGGGGCGGTTACGCTCAGTTGGGGGCGATGCCAAACATACGCTGCATAGGAGGCGTGGCGCGGTGACACAGCGTGTGTCGCATTGAATACGGCATCTGCCGGACGGGGAATGGGGTGCGTTAATATTGTATTTTTGGGTGGTTCCGCAGTGCGAGTCGTTTGAGGAACGTCCTCGCAGTGGGTAGACTATAGAAGGGGCTGTTGAGAAGCATGAATTCCTTGCACCCAACTGAATCGCAACGCCGCAAGTGGAGACTCCTCCACCTGGTCTCGACGTTCGCGATCAAGACCGATACGAAATGGCTGTTGCAGATCGCGCGTCATCTCGATCGCGGGGCTTTTGAACTCTCCGCCGCATGCTTCTATGAAGGCGGGCCTGTCCGGGCACAACTCGATTCGTTCGGTGTGACGACCTTCAATCTGGACACTCCCGGCGAGCAGGACCCGAGGGCAATTCTTCGTGTTCGGCGTTTGCTCAAGGAGACGCACTGCGATCTTGTCCATACACACTTGTTAAGGTCGGATTTGTTCGGCGGCGCGGCGGCGCGGTGGACACGGACTCCCGCGATTGTCTCGACCGCTTATGCGATCGGCGCGTATCGCCGCGCGAAATTGCGTAAGACCGATCGTCTGTTAGACGCCGCCACCGCGATGTTGCCGACGCATACGATTGCCGTGTCCGAGGCGGTGAAGCGGGACTGCGTCGAGCGGCTGCGCATGGACCCCAATCGCGTTACGGTCATTCATACGGGGATCGATCCGCCGTCGGAATTTAATGCGGAAGCCGCGAAATCCTTACGGCGAGAATGGGGTGCGTCTTCAGGTGACACGCTTATTGTCACTGTCGCGCGGTTGAGCTATGAGAAGGGGATCGACACGCTGATCGATGCCGCGGCCATTCTGCGTGATACGCATCCTCACGCTCGCGTGTTCGTTGTGGGCGATGGGCCGGACGAGCACGGCCTCGATGATCAGATTCACCGGCGCGGTGTGGCCGATAGAGTGCAGCTGGTTGGTTTCCACGCGGATGTGTGGCCGGTATTCAAAGCGGCGGACATTGTGTGTATGCCCTCGAAGTCGGAAGGCATGCCGAACGTGCTGCTCGAGGCGATGGCCGCCGGCTGTCCAGTCGTTGCCACCCAGGTCGGCGGTGTGCCCGAGGCGATGACTTCGGGTGAGAACGGCTTATTGGTAGAACCGAACGATGCCTCGGCGTTGGCTTCGGCTTTGGCGAGTCTGATCGATGACGCGCCGATGGCGCAACGGCTCGCGTCCGCAGCGCGCCGTTCGGTGGAGCAGCGCTTCCTCGCGCGCGACGTTGTAGGCAAGTATGCGGCCTTTTATGAAAGATTGTTGGTTCAACGGAGCAAGGCTCATGCCGGGATCGCGGCCGCAATCTGAACCGCCCCGGGCGGTGGATGTGCTGGGTTTGCCAATTCGTCCGTTGAGGACGGATGGGTTGATCGAGCTGCTCATTCAGCGAGCGCGGGCCGGGCTTCGCACGACGACGTGCTACGCCAATGCGCACACGGTCAACCTCGCTTGCCGGAACCCGCAGTTCCGCAAACTGCTGTCGGATTGCGAAGTTCTCTACGCGGACGGCGCGTCGGTTGTGTGGGCGAGCCGATGGAGTGGGCGGTTGTTGCCTGAGCGGATGACCGCGGCGGATTACTTCCCGAGGTTTGCCAGGCGATGCGCGGAGGAGAAGTTGTCGTTGTATCTGCTCGGCGGAGAGGAGTCTGTCGCGTCTCAGGCGGCGACGAAGCTTCGCGAGCTTGTGCCGAGTCTGAACATTGTTGGTATGCACCACGGTTTCTTCAAGCAGGACGAGTCCGCGGATATTGTGCTAGAGATCAACGCGGCCAGGCCGGACGTGCTCGCCGTGGGTCTTTCCAGCCCTCGGCAGGAACAGTGGCTTGCGGAACAGGGAGATGCCTTGCAGGTTCCGGTTCGTTGGTGCATTGGTGCGTTGTTTGACTATCTGGCCGGTCGGGAGCGAAGAGCGCCAGGCTGGCTGTGCGATTTCGGAGGAGAGTGGCTGTTCCGGCTGCTGGTCGATCCTGTCGGCAAGTGGCGGCGCTATCTGATCGGGAACCCACTGTTCGTGTGGAACGCGCTTTGTTGGCGTGTGCGGCTGCGTGGGGCCGATCGGTCGGAGGAGCGTTTCGGAATGACGGAGGTGTGACGGCCTGTGTGCCGCCCGGGGGGGCAGGATGAAGCAAGACATGTACCAGAGCGATAGCTCCGTGATAGCGCTGGATGCGTTGGAAAGCGCCGCGGCGATTGTACGGCTGAAGCAATTCGCCGATGCCGGCCAGAAGCGCGATCGGGCTTACGCGTTCTTTTCTCGTGCGACGGATATCGCTTTGTCTTTCATCGCCCTGGCATTCTCGACGCCGATCATTCTTGTGGCCGCCCTCCTTATCAAGCTAACCTCGCGCGGTCCCGCGTTTTTCCATCAGAAGCGCGCGGGCAAGGACCAGGTCCCGTTCACCATGTACAAACTCCGCACGATGTACGCCGGCGCGGATGACGACAAGGAGCTGTTCCGCAAGTTCAACTCCCTGCCGACGGGCCCATGTTTCAAGATGAAAAACGACCCCCGCGTCACGCCGATCGGCCGCTGGCTTCGACGTTCGAGTATCGACGAGCTGCCGCAGTTTCTGAACGTGCTGATCGGCAACATGGCCCTCGTCGGGCCGAGGCCGCTGCCGTTGGATGAAGTGGTGACGGACACGCCGCAAAAACGCATGCGCTTTACAGTCAAGCCCGGCATCACCTGCCTTTGGCAAGTGTGCGGTCGGACGGAAATTCCCTACGAAGAATGGCTGGCCCTGGACGTGTGGTACATCCGCAACCGGTCGATGTCGCTGGACTTCCAGATTCTCGTGAAGACGATTCCCGCCGTGGCGTCCGCGCGGGGGGCGTATTGAAGCCAGGGGATTGATGAGTCTGTCATTTCATCCGGCAGATGGTGTAACCAGAAAGTAGCAACTATCCTGACTTTTTCCACGAGTTTCTTCGAAAAGCCAACTCAACACATCTCCAAGGCGGCGATCATTAATGTCGATTACGGAGAGAAAGTTCACTTGGCCTTCCACTGCGATCGGAGCGTCGTTGCCTTGTCTCGCACCTCTTGTGGCACGTAGTAGCGATAGCGATCTCCTGTCTCTGTTGTGATTGGCTGCAATCGTGGGAGAAGCTGTGATATCTCAATGGGCTGCTGAGTGTCGTCTTCAATGATCCGGATCGCGTTCTTGGCGCTTTGCTCGTCACTTTCCTTCTCAGGAAAGTATGGCTGGTTGTATTGTCCCTTGAGCGTATCACGCAAACAGTACATGCCGGGCGGATCGTACCCTGCCTTGCCTACAATTTCGCTGAGCGCCAGTTCCCATTCCTCGTTGCCGTCCTCGAGGTCATCTTTCAGAGCCTGCGGTTCGATCATCGCGAGCTTGTCGCGATGCAGGAAGCGGCGAGCCAAGTCACTCAGCGGCTTGTCATCATGCTCTTGCCACTGCTGAATCTGCTGCAAGACAGTGAACTCCTCGATTGCCAGATACTGCTCGACTGTCGGTTCCGCAGCGCCCCAATAGGCGGCAATAGCAGGCACCAGCGCAACGTCGGTGCCATCCTCACGGAGTTGCTTGGCTCGGCCCCACATGGCCTCCAGCATCTTCTCGAAACCGCGCGTCGTCTTGTGGAGGTAGACATTCTGGTACATGTAGTAGCGGGCAAAGATGTACTCCTCGATGGCGAACTTCGCCTTCTCGGGCCACACGATGTCCCTTTGACCATCCGGTCCGTCATGAAACTCAAGCGTGTTAATCAGACGATACCAATCGAAGTGGCCATATCCGCCGCCGGTAAACAGGCTATCGCGGCGCAGGTAATCCATGCGGTCAAGATCCAGTTGGCTCGACAACAGGAACTTCTGCCATTGTGGCAAGGTGTAGTTGTCTTTCTCGATGAGCTGCGCAACAGATTCCGAAAGAGTCGGGTCGAACGCCCGCAAGGCCGCATTGACTTGACCAGAGGCGTTGCGAACGATCTTGACTGACCATTCTTCGTGATCGAATCCAAGGCAGGGCTCGAACAGGTGCGAAAAAGGGCCGTGACCGACATCATGGAGTACCGCAGCAGCGAGCAACCTTGCTCGGCACGTTCTCACACTTTCATCATCCCGAATCTGCTCGACGTGTTGGTGCATCTGCAGCATCAGGTGCAGCACACCGAGCGTGTGGGCTAGCCGAGTATGACTGGCACCCGGATAGGTGAAATCACTGACGCCCAATTGGTGGATTCTCCGCAGGCGCTGGACTTCGGGACAATCGAGCAGTTTGACCAGCCATCCATCACGTTTCTGGTCGATGGAAATGTAGTTGTAGAGCGGATCCCTGACTACCTTTGGAGGCATTAGTCGGGGCTCCCATGTTCCAGAACCTCGCGAGCGAAGCTCTCGGCGTCCCTCATGGCTGGACTGTCCGGTGGCAGCTTCTTGAACGTCGTCGCTGCCTCACACGCAGTCCTCCAATCAGTCTCCGGTGTCTGCTTGTGGAAGTACGCGACGGTTGCGGCAAACTCGAGCTTCTTGAGGTCGGGCTCATCGAGCAATCGCCGGGCCAGCGACTCGAACGCGTCGAACTCCGCGTGCCTATGCTGGATCACAGGATCCCGCCCCACGCGACCCAATTGACTCTGAGCACGCTCCGAAAGCTCATACGAGAATGACCTTCCTCTCATCGAGTTCGGCGACACCATTTCGTGGAGCAAGCCAGCCTGGACCATCGCGTCGGCCCGCTGGGCGACTTCAGGCGAATAGGGGCCGTAGTGGTGAAGCGTGTAGTCAGCGTTGATGGGACACCCGGCTTCTTGGAGCAGATACACAACCTTCTGAAGCCGCTTACGCGTTTGTAGCGTGCCCGCCCACTCGACCAGCTTCGCCAACTGATAAGCGTTCATGCATCAGCTCCTTCCATGGTGCTAACATAACCCTAACACGTGAGGGCTGACGTGTCAAGCCCCCACCGCGAGCCTTGACGAAAATTAATGTATCCGGCGTCTTCGCTCCTGTCGAGCCATGAATGTCAGGACAGTTTCCATATCCCTGTTTGCTCTCTGCTGTGAACTGCTAAGTGGTGTGAGTCGTTGCTCCCTCCGTTTGACAGAATCGAGGGTTCTCGTTCCAGCGACACCGAGGATTCTAATTCCAGCGCCAACGCGTGCATGCTTCGCGGTGGCGTCGGCCCCCTGTGGCCGAAGTGGATCAACGGTTTGTTTTCCCACGACAAGGGCGAACGCTGCCCGCTTGCCTACGCGCTGGGCTCTGTTTGGGGGTCTGGCGTGTGGTGGTGGCGTTTGTCGGTCCAGAAGCTGATGAGCAGGAAGATGACGCCGATGACTAACCAGGCGTCTGCCAGGTTGAAGATCCAGGGCCAGTGGAGTTTGCCGAGTTTGGTTTCGATCTTGATGAAGTCGCGGACGACAGGTTGGGCGCCGGATCGGTCTTCGTCGAGCGTGCCTGGGTAGAAGCGTGTGTTGTCGCCATGGGGGAACTCGCTGAGGGTGATGCCCCTTTTGGTTTGGTCCTCCAGGATGCCGATGACGCGACCGCCATCCGCGAAGTGTGCGACGTAGGCCTCTTGGGTAGCTCGGTCGTAGAGGTTTCCCAGGGCACCGGCAAGGACGGTCCCAAGGCGATCTGAGTCCCCCAGCGCGTGGCGGCACAATTGGCGAAGAGGTAGAGGACGAACATCAGCGCGAGGACGGATGCGCCCACGAAGATCGGGGCGAAACCGGCCCCCAGACCGAAGAGAGCGCCGGGGTTCAACGATAGTTGAAGATTGCAGATGCCTTTGATGAAGGTGCGGCTTTCGTAGTGGCTCAGTGTGTCGAAGGCCCAACTCTTGGAGACGAGGTCTGCGGCGAGCCCCACGGTCGCGAAGAGCCAGAGCCGCACGTGGCTCTTGACATCCGTCATGGCCCAGGGCTCGGGGGTGACGACCTGGTCTGCATTCGATTGGTTTGTCTGCTCGCTCGTTGTCATGAAGCAGTGGAATACCGTGGGACAGGGGAGATCAGGGCCGGCGGCCTTTTTTCGCTTCCATGGAACGCTTGTGTTCGATGGTGAAGCGAGCCCAGGGCTTTGCCATGAGGCGTTTCTTGCCGATGGGTTGTTGCGTGGCTTCGCAGATGCCGAAGGTACCTTTTTGCAGGCGTGCGAGGGCGGCGTCGATCTCCTTGAGGGTTTCAGTTTCGTTTTCAATAAGGCCGATTGTGAATTCTCTTTCGTAATTGTCCGTACCTATATCGGCCATGTGGATCGGCATGAGTGAGAGATCGCCGGCGGCGTCGGAGCGCGTTTTTCTGAGGGCCTCGTTCTGCATGTGATCCACGTTACCCATGAGCTGCTTGCGCGCTTCCAGGAGAATGGCGCGGAACCTCTCCAGCTCTTTGGCGGAGAGTCCGCTCTCGACTTTGGACGGGGGCGGCGTCAAGGGGATCGCGCCTTTCTTGGCGATACGCAAGTTCTGGGCGATTCGTTTCAAGATCGCGATTCGACGACTCTTCGGCCAACCGTTTCCGTTGTCTTTTCCGGCGATCGGCGAATCCGCCGGGGCGCCGGTTTCCGTCTTAGATCTAGCTCGACTTTTTGCCAACTCGGCATCTCCAGTGCAGCGGAGGTTCGGCCTATGCGGCCGCTGTTCTTTCCCCGGGGAATCGTTGGATTCCGCGACTTCTTTCCCGGCGTGGAGACGGAGCCAGAGCCCAAACCCCCAACGCCGAGACCCATAAGTATAGCGCTCCGAGAACGCGCTTGTCAAGCGGGCGGAAAACGCCTGAAATAGGGCGTTTTGGCGACGGGGCTGGGAAAAGGCCCTGTGAAACGGAGGGTGAGGTTGATAGTGAGTGCCATCATGATGGCACTTGTGCATCATAAGAAGAGGATACGCGTCCGGGTCGGAATTCGCGGTCCCGATTGTATCCGGTGTGTTTGACTCTGACGCCTTATCCAGGGATGGGCGCTGCGCGTATTCGATTATCGAGTTCCCGGTGGTGGCGCGGCAATAGCAATGTGGGTGCGAAGCGATGATGGCGTTGGGTTTCAGGGTTCACCAAAATGATGTCGACAGTCGGGCGCGACGCGGCCGGATCGAGACGCCGCACGGACCCATCGAGACGCCGGTCTTCATGCCTGTGGGCACGCGCGGGACTGTCAAGGGGCTGACACCGGATCAGCTTCGCGAAGTGGGCACGACGATCCTGTTGGCGAACACCTATCATCTGGCGCTGCGTCCGGGCGATTCGGTCGTCGCCGATCTCGGGGGCCTCCATCGGTTCATGGGCTGGGACGGTCCGATCCTGACAGACAGCGGCGGGTTTCAGGTGTTCAGCCTGGCGACGCTCAACAGCATCGACGACGACGGCGTCACCTTCAAGTCGCACATCGACGGGGCGACGGTTCGCCTTGATCCGGCGGGGGCGATGCGAATTCAGGAGAACCTCGGCGCGGATATCATCATGGCTTTTGATGAGTGTCCTAAGTTGCCTGCGACTGAGTCGGCGATGGAACAGGCGGTGAGTCGGACGATTCGGTGGGCGTCGGCGTGCAAGAGTGCGCATCAGCGGGCGGACCAGGCGTTGTTCGGGATCGTGCAAGGTGGGTTGGACGTGGATGTGCGAATGCGGTGTCTCGATGCCTTGGCGGCCATGGAGTTCGACGGCTATGCGGTCGGGGGGCTCTCGGTCGGTGAGAAGCCGGAGGAGATGGTCTCGCTCTTGCAGGCGTTTGCTTGGCGGATGCCGAGTGAGAAGCCGCGATACCTGATGGGGGTGGGTCGGCCGATTGATATCATTGAGGCCGTGGCGGCGGGAATCGACATGTTCGATTGCGTGATGCCGACGCGAAACGGCCGAAATTCGTGGGCCTTCGTCGAGTCGGGGGGCACCCTGCGGCTGCGAAATGCGAAGTATTCCCGTGACGATCGGCCGTTGGAGGCGGAGTGCGACTGCTATACCTGCAAGCACTTCGGCCGGGCGTATTTGCGACACCTTTTTCTGGCGGACGAGATGCTCGGGCCGATGCTGGTCTCGCTGCACAACATCGCTTACTATCACCGCTGGATGCGGCGGATTCGCGACGCCATTGCCGCGGCGCGTTTCGGCGATCTGCTTGAAGAGAGCCGGTCCGCCTCTGTTTCGGATAACAAAAAGGATTCTTGATGCTAGTCTCTGAGATTCTGATGTGCCTTGCACAGGCGGAAGGCGGCGGTTCTCCGGCGCCACAGGTGAACCCTTTGCAGCAGTGCGGAAACATGGCGCCGATGCTGCTTCTCATGTTCGGCGTGATCTACTTCCTGATGATCCGGCCGCAAAGCAAGGAGAAGAAACGCCGGGCCGAGATGCTGTCTGCGATCAAGAAGAACGACCGCGTGACGACCATCGGCGGGATCATGGGGACGGTTCAGTCCGTCAGCGAGGCCGAAGTCACGCTGAAGGTGGACGAGTCCAGCAATACGAAAATCACGTTCTCCCGAGCTGCAATTCAGGCCGTTCGGTCCTCCGAGGATGGAGACGCGTCGTCCTCGTGATGGCCGGCAGGTTTGAGAGCATTTTAGCGTTGAGAGTGCACGCTCCGCTGTAGCGTTGGCCCCCCGTGGCCGACGGGGATGACCGGTGTTTGCTGCCCCCTCAAGGTCGAAC
>CAZTAR010000194.1:0-8758 GCA_964611695.1 uncultured Planctomycetaceae bacterium
GCAAAGACGCCTCGGAAAACCCGAAGACTCCCACTGGTGAGAAAGGCGGGCTAGACGCTTGCCTTTGCACTGGTGGGCACACCGTGCAGACCGCCGGATGCGGACAGGAGGCCATCGATGTTGGCGGCCGGACTCGGCCGGACATCCTCGTCGTGGACTGGATGCTCCGGGACCGGATCCACGGACTCCATGTCTCCGCCGCACTCAATCTGATCGACCCGAGCATTAAGACGATTCTCATCACGGGGTATGCTTCTCAGGACATCCGAGCCGAAGCGAAAAGGATGCGAATCGTCGACCTTCTCGAGAAGCCGTTCGATGCCGACCATATTCTCAGAAGTGTCCGCGAAGCCGCCAGCGCCGAGAAGCCTGGGGCCTCCTGCCTTGCCATCGCCGTTCTCGAAGTGCAGCCTGGAGGCGCTATCACCTTCACGAACGCGAGAGCTCGGGAACATCTTGCGGCAACGACTGCCGGGCCTGATCTCGACAACCTCTCACAACTCTTCGACCCTCAGGATGCCGAAGACATTCGGTCCTCCACACATCAGTGGACGAAAGTCTCCCCGAAGGCGGGGGACAAGATCACGTGGCACTGCCGATCGAGGACCCCGCGAGCTGACGGCAGCTGGTTGCTCGTGATTCTCACGGCGGCAGAGCGGCTTCAGAAGAATCACCCGACCATCAAGGTGTTGCTCGACACCGTCGAGCCTTTGGAAAAGGAGTGGCCCTTTACCGGGTGCGCTCTTGTCGTTGACAACGCGGCGATCCACAGGCGCCTCGTCACATCAGAACTTGAACAAGTCGGCTGTGTTTGCCATTCGGCGGCGACACACGAATCGGCCCTGAGCCTATTCAATCGAGACCCGAACATTGATGTGGTCATTCTCGATTACACCATGCCTGAAGGGAAGCCGGACCAACTTGTCCGGGAACTCCGCGCTATCCGGCCCGATGTCAGGATCGTCGGCACCAGCAGCGTCCCACGGGCCCCGCAGTTTGCCGCGATCGGCGTGAACCGCTTCCTGGAGAAGCTGTGGCAGATCGACGATCTCATCAATGTGCTCAAGGGGCGATACGGCACCTGTGCCGAGTGCGGACTCGCCATTCCGCTTCGACGTCCCAAACCTACGGAGACGCCGACCAGCTGGGTTTGCGCCTTTTGCGGTGCTCGTTATTCCGCAGTCCTCGACCAGGATTTCTCCCAAGCTGTCATCGCGAACGTGCGGCAAGCGTGATTGTGTTCATTCCCTTCCGTTCTCATAGCTCCCTGAACCTGTCACCAACATGATTCCATTCATTGCGGCGACGACTGCCCCATTGTTACAATCCGCGTCATGTTCCCGGAACCTTCAAACGTGATTGTGGGCAAGGATGTCTTTATTGCACCGACCGCCTATGTCGGTGGCAATGTCGCGCTTGGAGATCAGTGCACCATCATGCACAACACCTCGATTCGTGGTGATGTCTCCGAAATCCGTATCGGCAACCGGGTGAATGTTCAGGACGGCGCCGTCGTGCATACCGATATCAACGTGCCGCTGCACATCCACGATGACGTTACCATCGGTCACCGAGCCGTCATTCATTGCACGCGCGTCGGCGCAGGCACTCTCATCGGAATGGGCGCGATCATTCTGGACGGTTGTGAGATCGGGGACGGCTGCATCATTGCCGCAGGCGCGGTCCTGCCTCCCCGAACGAAGGTGCCGGATCAGAAGCTCGTTGTGGGAACGCCCGGCGTCATCACACGCGATGTGCGTGAGGACGAACGGCGTTACATGCGAATAGCCGTGCAGACGTACATCGAACTCGGTCGGTTACACGCTGCCGGTCGTTATCCAGGTTTTCGTCACGCGGATGGGAACCCGACACGGAAATAGCGGTCGTGCGGTAACCAGAACCGCGCGCGTCAGCAAGCGGTCAGCTTTCGACTTTGAAACTATCTCAGAATACCCCAAGACTGTGCCAAGCCGATTGTGGCACCGCCGTCTCGGCGGTGAAAACACAGGCGGGTAGTGGTTCACTTTGATCTGTCGATGCCACTGGCAGCTTGCTGCCAGTGCCGTCACGGGCGGATAAACCGTGCGTGGTGCCCAAAGTGAACCTCTACCCACAGGCGAGACGCCTGTGCCACAATTCTGAGATAGTTTCTTTGTAGGGTGCGAGCAAACCGGTTATCCCTGTCGGCCACGGGGGGCCGACACTACAGGGTATCCTTCGAGCGCAACAGCTCCCAACCCTCAGGCATTACGGCGCAAACGGTAACATATCCCTCGAATTCGGCCGAGTCAGCAAGTCGAACAGGTCGGGCGAATTTTGGAGAAGCCCCCCGGAGCCAAAGGCCGCATGGAGATTCGGCATCGCCATCCAACAAAGTGGCTTGGTCGTCCCCGCGAAGAAGCGGACTTGATGATCAAACGAAATGTCCGGTGATGGCACGTTCGCCTGATCGAGCACCTGCACGAGCGTGGACATTCCGAAGAAGCTCTCGGCAAGCTCGCCGAGTGACGCGGGCCGAGGATAGTGAACGAGCTTGATCTCCGCGCTGGCGGGAATGTCGGCCATATCGCGAACCGCATCGACTGCATCTTTGAGTGTGCCGAGTCGATCGACGAGCCCGATTTCGAGTGCTTGGCGACCGGTGTAGACACGGCCCTGGGCAAGTTTGCGAAGTTCATTCTTGGGAATCTTGCGGCCCTCGGCGACACGGTCCAGGAACTGCTCATAGGTCGAGAGAATGTGCTTCTGGATGAAATCGCGGTCCTCGGCTTTGATCTCGCGGTGTCCGGAACCGAGCAGTGCTCGCTCTCCGCGCTTCATCTCCGCGAGGTTGACGTCCATTCGGTTAATCGCGGAAGCCTGGTTGGCCATGATGGAGATGACACCGATGGAGCCGGTTATCGTGGTGGGTTGGGCGAAGATGAGTCTGCCCGGGCAGGCAATATAATAGCCGCCTGAACCCGCGACGCTTCCCATGCTGATGACGAGCGGTTTCTCCTCATCCAGCTCGCGCAGCTTCCGCCAGATGACGTCGGAGGCATAAGCGGAGCCGCCGGGGCTGTCGACGTGCAACACGACTGCCCGGATGGTCTTGTTTTTGCGAATCTCCTCAATGGATTTGACGAACTCGTCTCGCATGATCAGCGAGGAAGCGAAGCCGGCGCCGAGACTCCTATCGACGATGGGGCCCCGGCCGTGGAGGATGGCGATCTTCGGGCCGACGGCCTTGTAGCCTTCTTGAGCTTCTTTCATCTCCTTCGTGACCTGGGAGAGGAGGTCCTGAAGAGAGGTGATCCTGGCCCACTTGGAATCGTCGCCGAAGGTCTTCTTGAATTTCTCTCGCCGGATGATGCGATCACGGTAATCGTCATAGTAGGCGATGACATCGACGAGGCCATGGTTCTTGGCGTCATCCGGTTCGAACAGGGCAATGTCGATCGCTTTCTTCACACGATCGGTGGACAGGTCGCGTCCCTTGGCGATCATGCCGACGTAATCGTCATACCAGCTATCGAGCAACGCGCCGAACTCTTCGAGAAAATATTGATTCGGTTCTCGTTGGTTGAGAAAACCGGGGTATTTGAACTTGCCGGCCGTGATCACTTCGTACTCAATGCCGCGCATCTGGTACATGCCGCGCATGAATGGGAAGACGCGTCCAATGCCTGGAATGATCAACATGCCGCTGGGCGCGACGGCGATTTCGTCGGCTTCGCAGGCGAGAAGGTACCCCATCGGCCCGCCGGAGTTGAGGAAGGCATAGACTTTCTTGCCGGACTTCTTGAACTCGGCGAGGCCTGCGCGGAGTTCTTCAATGTGAGAAAGGTCGAGGCTGAGGCCGTCCATGTTCAGAAGAATCGCCCCCACTTCATCATCTTCCGCGAGCTTCTCAAGGCGTTCGAGCAGGGCCTGAGAGGTCCGGATTCGCCCCGGCAGGGGAATGTTGATCGCCTGGGCCGACACGAGATAAGGGTCGAGCTTGATCTCGACGAGCCGCTTGATGGGATTGGGCTTGTCCTTCTTCTTCTCCGCCTTCACGTCGGCCAGGACCTTTTCTAACCGGCGTGCCTTGGCTTCCTTTTTGGCGTCGTCCTTCTCATCATCGCCGCGGACGGGGGGCGGCGCGAGGAACGAGGACGTCAGAAACAACACTGCCATCAGGGATAGGAATGTACGCCGCATGATGAAGCTCCTTTGCATATCGGTCTGTTTGCTTACAGGCTTGATCCGCCAAACGGCTCAGCCTGTGGGCAGGCGAAGCCATGGAATCAATCATGTTACTCCCCGCGCATGTCACTCTCGCGCGCAGCCTAAGCCGCCTCCGCCTTGGATTCTTCGGTCTTGGTTTCTTCAGCCTTGGTGTCTTCGGCCTTTTGATCGGCCGCTGCCCCCTCCGCTTTCGGCTTGGGGATTTTGTGGATTTCGCCATCCTGATCGATTAAGATCGTCAGGTGATTGTTGAAAGTGCCGTCGCGGAACTTGAGTTTCCACGCATCGGATGACCACTCGATTTCGTAGAGTGAGTCGTCGATCCTCTCCTCCTCGTCAAGAGGCGTTTCTTCCTTCTGACTGCTCAGGCTCAGCGCGAGCGATTCGACAAAGCTCTTGTCCCTTGACCGCAGCCGTAGAAGGTCGGCATGTGTGGCAAAGTCCACGTAGCCGTCGAGCTCGGCCACCGTGGCGGGCCACCGACCGTAATCCTTTTTGAACAATTCCGCGTGGTGATAGAGAACACGAAGGTGGCGACAGGCCACACGTTCTCGCCCCGCCTCGGATGAAGGATCGACGGCACTGCCGAGTGACAAGATTGTGACACCTGGCACGTAGACGGCGCCGAACGGGATCGGCCCCCGATGCGACACTTTGACGCCTGCCATTTCGATTCGAATGTTGATGATGGATTGCTCGAGCGCGTCGTCCAACTCTTCCGCGGTTGCCGGAAGCGTCGCCTCTTCCCCCGCTGCAGCGAGGAGACACAGATAGGGCTGTGCCAGCGCGTAAATACTTTTCCAGTTGATCCTAGCCTGCCAGTGAGCCTTGTCCGAATCGGGAATTGTGACCCGGCGTCTTCGCGTCTTGGTGAGCTTCTGCCAGTGATGCACGGCATCATCCGCCCAGGTGGAGGTCTGCGCTACAATGAGACGCAACGTGGACTCCTCTTCAGGCGCATCGCCGGCGTTGCCGTGCTTCCCGTCACCCTTCTCGTCACCGTCTTCCTTGTCGTCGTCCTGCGGCTCGGTCCCCTCGAAGAACAAAACCGTCCGGAAGGTGACAGGCATGATGCCCCAATGAGCGTCGGCCGTGGGGTCATGCCAGAAGACCACTTGGCCGTCGACCTGCTCTTCGTACCATGCCGGTGGACGATCATCATCTTTCCTGGTTTTCGTATCCTTCTCAATGAATTCGCGGAGGTCCTCGATGATCTTGGCTTTTTTCCTGGCGGTGAATTGGAAGAAGATGTCGGGCCAGGGGAAAAAACCGATTCCAGGGGTCGCGGCGAAGGCGACCTCACTGCCGGCGCGAGCGCCGATCGTCCCGTTGGGCAGCCCCGAAACCGCATCGGCCATGCCGCCACCGCCACCGACGTGAAACGCCGCGAGGGCATAAGCATCTCGGGGACACTCGAAACTCGTTCTCGCTTTCTGGAAGAAGGTCTTGAGGGCCGCGCCGATTGCCGGGTTCCAAACGAGGACGAATTTCTCATCCCATTGGCCGTCCTTGCGAAGGGACAGGCCGTAGGAGACATTCCGCACGCCGGGGATACTGGCGAACGGAGAGTTCTTGTCATCCCCGCCTTCAAGGCTCAGTCGGCAATAGACGAGCTTCTTTTTCTTGGATTTGCGTTTGGATTGGCTGTCTTTGGCTGGATCAGGTTGCCCGAAGACGGTTTCCGGTGGATTGAGATCGTCAGAGGAGGCGATGAGCGAACCGCCGGCGAATTCAGTGAGCACGGCCAACGGGTTGTCCGGAAGCTCTAGCCGATAGGTACCGTCCTCGGATTCACGCAGTTCGACGTTCTCGAGGACCTGGTCGGCTTCCTTCATCGCAAGCAACCGTTCGATTCGGTCTTTCAATTCGTCAAGTGGCCAATCGACGCGAACTGCCCACCGCGAGCGACCTTCGAGATCCTGCGAAAAGACTGTCACGACGATGGCCGTGTCCGGCCAATCCGCGATCTGTTCGACCAAGCGAAGCATCGCGGCGAAATCAGGACCTTCGTCTGTGTCGTTACGCGGCTTCGGAAACATGCCGGCGATCGCTTCGAAGATGTCGGCTGTTTTTGATTGGGCCGCGGCTTTGGTGAGTGCCGCGATCGAAGGAATGTAAATCTCAACCTGCGACGTGTCCGCGTTGTCCGCCTCTTCGGCTTTGGAAGGTTGAGTACCGGCTGGTTGAGTGCCAGCAGGTTGGGTGTCCGCGCTCGCAGAGGTCGACGCTTCCGGTTTGGTCTCTTCTTTGGGTGAATCGTCTTTGCTGGACGTCTCGTTCGTCTTCTCGCTCTTGTCCTCGGCGACTTCGTCCGCCTCATCGGCCTTGTCGGATTCGTCCCCCTCGCCCGCGTCATCGGCCTTGTCGGCGTCTCGCTCCGGCGGTGGGATCGTCAGTTCATTTGTATGGTTCACGGTCAACGCGAGATTCAAGGAACCGTCCGCTCCGATGGCGACTGATGAGCTGGTGGCGCCTATGAACAGGCCGATCAGTAACAGTAGGAAGATGGCGATGCCGAATGGTCTTTGGGTATTGGCCACTTTCCGTTCCTCCAGAACGACGCCTTGTTGTACGTAGTCGTGGTCCCCGGTGGGTCTTTCGATCGTGTTGGTGGGTGGCTGTCGAATGCAACTTCGCAGCATCTTCACCGCCTACTGGACGGACCCAACTTCACCTGCATTATGGGAACATGTGATTATAACATCGAGCCTCGGCAATTGCACCCCCCTCCCACTCCGGGGGGCTCGTACAGCCTGATTCCCAACATGACATACCCCTGATGTTTTTTCGCCCAAATCCGTGGGTGCCTGAAGGTTCCGCCTTCACCCGCAGCCCTGGAATGGGACTTTGAAGCCTGGGGAATCGGCCGACCCTACTATAAAAACCGTAAACGCCATGCGAAACTCACGGTCCGATTTTGACTCGGCCTCGGCACGGAGATTCCACCTCGATACGAAGCGGCGTTCTGAGTTCGCGTTGCTTTCAACCGCGGCGGGAAAGGAAACCGACGCTGGACTGGAACATCTCTTCGGCTCGCTGGTTATCGGGCTGCGATTCCGACTCCTCCGCGAGGTCGTCCAGGTTCGCACGGCACATGAGGCACTTGACTGAGTCGAGGTGAAAACTCGTGTAAGAGAACCACGGCTCGTCCAACACGCCGAGGAGATACGAACCGATGGTGCTGCGTTTGAGGCAACTCAGCCGCCGCTGTCGCCAGACCCGAGAGAAGGTCGCTTCGCTGGAGAGGTCTTGGTCGGGGAGGAGACTTTGCTCCTCAGCCTCCAGGTCGCTGAGGAACTCGCGAAGCCGTGCGAGCGCGCGGAACTTCACGCCGGCGACCGCCTTCTCGTCGCGATCGAGCAACTGACCGGCCTCCTTGTTACGCAGGCCGACATAAAAGAGAAGCTCGATGACTTGAAGGTCCTCCAGCTTGTCACGGTCGCGCAGCTCTTCGATCAACCGCCGAAGAATGCTGGCGAGGACATCCGCTTGTCGATCGGTTCGTTCGTGTTGGGCGGCGACCTGACTGGGCGTTTCGGAATCGGTGGGCTCCGGCAAACGCGGTGAATCATCCTCGATATCAAACCCGGCCGTGTACTCCGGATGCCGTTTCTTCTTTGTAAGGATCTCGCCGATCTTGTAACGAAGGATGGCAAAGAGATAGGTTTCGAGCGAACGGCTCGCGTCGTAGTGCCGCAGACTTGTCACAAAGCCTAAAAACGTCTCCTGCAAAGCGTCTTCAGCTTCGCTGGCGTTTCCGAGGCGGCTCCTGGCGAAGGCGAAAAGTCTGCGTTGGTAACGGTCGATCAACTGGTGCCAGGCGCGTTGATCGCCCCTCCTGATGGCCTCAATCAGAAACTGGTCCGCGTCGTGAGTCTGCATCGTGAGAGGCCTGGACGCGTTCGACCACCCTATAGGGCGATCCCAACAATCGGTGGCCTGCTCACATCAAGCATAGGCAGACGACAGTGAACGCGACGGCGGCCGTGATCCTCCTTGCCCAAGTATATCGGCGGCGTCCACGGGCGTCGACGAAGAGATACGCCAGCAGGATCATCAACGAAAGCCCCCCCACCTGGATCGGCAACGGGGGAATTCGGGCGGTGGTTCGATCTTTCGCCGGGACGGCGCTCTTGCCGCCCGATTGGGCTTGGGCTTTGACCGTCGTTTTGCCTGTGCCCCTGCCATGCCTCTCCGCGAGCGAGGCGCTTTGGCCCTTCCCTTGAACGCAGACCATCTGGCTGCCGCCAACCGCGGACTCATCGTCCGGCACAGCAACGAACGATGATCCCTCTTCCCACGTAGGTGACGAGACCGGTGGACCTTGGATGACAACCAAGGTGCAATCATCGAAGTCCTTCCGAGCGGAATCGATGTTGTGCGGCGCATCCCGGAATGTTGCCATGGCCCGCTGTATCTCTGCCTCGGCGTCGGCGTCGGCCTCCGCCTGTTCAGCCGCCAGGTCCATTTTCCATTCGACCAGGTCCAGCCCCTTCTGCTGCCGCCCCTGCTCAACAGTGGTGGCAACCCGCGCTATCCTTGCGTTTGG
>CAZTAR010000195.1:0-8740 GCA_964611695.1 uncultured Planctomycetaceae bacterium
GGCGTCCCGCCGGTGGAAGACACAGGCGAGACGCCTGTGCCACAGAAACCGTAACCCAGTGAACACGAAAAATGAAGGTTGACGCAGCACTAGAGGTTTCACAGCCGAAGCACGCTGAACCGTCTCGGCCGGCCGGTCCTTTTCAAACGATAGCAATAGCGAAGAATTCGATTCGACGGTCCGCGTTCAGGGAACCGTCCACGAGATAAAACCGTTTGCGCCGGACTAGTTCTCGATCCTGCTCAATCCGAAGTTCCCATTCACATCTGTCGAATTCGAATCCGCCCGATTTGCATTACAGCTGTTCTCGCCGATGCGAATTGGATTCACTCCTGCATGTATGATAAAATGACCACCTGTGCCGCGCAACATGAAACCAATCCAGTGCAGGGGGTATCGAACAATGTCGCCTCGTCTTATCGCCGCCGTAGCACTCCTGATGGCCTCCGGCGTTGCCGCCTCGCCCGCCCACCTGACCGTTGACACAACCAGATCAACCGTGGAGGTTGAGCTCTGTGTCACCCCACCAGGACTCGGACAGAGATGCGACCAAGACGCGTCAACTGTCTCCGGCTGGCTCACCATCTCACCCGATTGCTTGACAGACCCGGCCAACATGGAGCTACACGACTTCTATCTCGCCATCACCGATGACGCTCACCTCACCTTGGACTGGGGCTGGCTGATCGGACATCTCGAGGTCTGGAGTAACGACATCGAACTCTTCTACGCCGAACCCGGCCCCATCTCAACACCGCTCGACCCGTCCGGGGACTTCACCTATTCCGAAGTCCAAGGCAACGAAGCTGGCCTAATCACCTACGAGGCCACTTCCCTGATCTGTACAGGCCTCCAAGGGCTTGGCATGCCGTGTAGCGACACCCAGGACCTCAGCGAACAGGGCGCCAACACCATCTCGATGACTGGAACAATGGGATTCACCGGGCGTGATGCAACGATGACACTCAACATTGACGTCTCTTCCCCCCTTGATCCGAACAACCCCGATCTCGGCGCCATCACGATCATTGGCACGATCGTCGCCGAAGGAACCATCCCGCTCCCAACCGTCCCGACATTCATCGGAGTTCTCCTGGGCGACATCACGCAGTCGGACCTGGTCTGCGAATCTGACGTCAATCAGGACAACACCGTTGACGGCCTTGACGTGCAACCCTACGTCGAGGCTCTCCTCGGAGCATGACATCCCGTCGGCCACGGGGAACGCAGCGCGACAGCGAACCATGAGCGCTCAATCTGCCATTACTAGAATTGAACTGTGGATAGCCAATGAAACACGTAATAAGCCCATGGATGGCAATCCATGGGCCCCTGATGACGGTCGAATATCTCTTTGACCATGTAAACTTCAATAATGGTACTCAACGAACGATATCGAAAGGTAAGGAAAGGCTTCGGCGAATCATGCGCCACCGCCCATGCCGAAAGCCCGGAAGTGAGTCCAAAGAAGAACGTGTGTCAACACACCATTCTCTCCACAAGGGACAGGCAACACCTCATGCCGGGCGATATCTCATGCAGGCGGCATGACGGCCCTGTTCTCCGCCACCGCCGCGGTCACCCGGTTTCGACCGGCGGCCTTCGACAAATAAAGAGCATCATCCGCCTGTTTGAGTAGGTTGTCAGGTCCCACCATCCACCCGCAACGATCAGCGACCCCCAGGCTCACCGTCACGCTGAGCTTCTGACCACCAACCATCACCCCGTGGCCTTCAACGGCCGCCCTTAGGTGCTCCGCACAAATAATGGCGCCATCGACGTTGATGTTGGGACACAGGACGAGGAACTCTTCTCCACCGATTCGACAAACATTATCAGTACTACGAACGTGTGAACCGAGCGTCTCGGCGATCTCCTTGAGAACCTTGTCACCAACTGCGTGCCCGTGAGAATCGTTGAAATGCTTGAAGTGATCAATGTCCAGCATAATACAGGCACAATCGTGATGGCACCTTGCCGAAGAATCCCACATTTGTCGCAGACGACTCAACGCTTCTCGACGGTTGAAGAGCCCCGTCAATTCGTCAGTCGTCGCCATCTGCTTGAGCTTATTATTGACCTCGGCGAGCTTGTCATTGGTCACGGCCATCAAGGCGTTGAGTCGATGGATCTCTCGAGTGCGTTTTGAAAGATTCTCTTCCAACTTGAAGATGTGCTCTCCGACCCGGATGCGAGCAAGCAATTCGGGCCGGCGGATTGGCTTACCCAAAAAGTCGTCCGCGCCCGCTTCAAAGGCGCGTGCCAGATGCGCTGTTCCGGAATGGGCCGTCATGATGATGATGTAGGCAAAATGGATGCCCTCGTTCGCCCGAACGGCTTCACACAATTCGATGCCATCCATTTCCGGCATCATCCAGTCGGTGATGATGATGGGTGGCGCCTCACTCCCGATGACCCGAATCGCCTTCACCCCATTGACCGCCGTAAGCACTTCAAACCCAGTCTCGGAGAGATACTTCGAGAGGATGCGGAGCATCGCCGGGTCGTCATCAACAACCAAAACTTTGTTGTTGTTCATGTGTGAACTCATCCAGCGGGAGGCGTTGCGCGAGCGCTATTACACAAGTTCGTCAGATATTCCACATCCTTCTTGAGCGACTCGACATCCTGTGTAGTCTTCGCGACAGTCTCCACTGTTTTCGCGGCATCGGTAATCGTTGGAAAACCATAACCCCCCGCCGCGCCTTTCAGCTGATGCGCCAATGCCCTCAGGGAATCGAAATCCTGTTGTTTCAGCATCTTCTCGATCGCCTCAACACGATCTGGCAACTCATCGACAAACATCTCGACAAGTTCCACCATGTCAGGATCGGAGGCAAACTCACTCACAAGAACCTGCCGCACCTGTGCTGATTCCGTCATTATCCAATCTCCTTCACCGGGGTACTATTCCACTCCTCGCGGAGCGTGCACACTACCTCCGGCCCATGCCATTCATCGGAAAAGAGTGGCCCCAAATCGAGAACTGAATGACTCATTCGCGCAGCCCCACCCCACAGAACGGTTTGTCATAATCATGCTCTTTCGGATGCCCCAATAACGGAACGCGCTAAGGGGCTGCCCCATTAATGAAACACTGTGGCTGGAGAGGACCGAGCGAAAAGAATGCCTCGGCAAATGATTACCAGACAGATACCGCAGGTTAATTGTCCGCCAATGAACACGCGAATAAAACGTGCCGTTGAAGACCGTTAGTGAATCAGTGAAAAAAACAAGGAGCCCACCCAAGCAACGAGTAATCGCTACGGCACCTTGGTCTGAAGTATGGCCTCGCTCCGCTTCGTCCGATACGCCGAAAGCTGCTCGCGTAATTGCGAACGCTGTCCCGCCAGAATGGCAACCGCCAGCAAGGCCGCATTAACAGCGCCGGCACGTCCGATCGCCACGGTCGCCACCGGGATGCCGGCCGGCATCTGAACCGTCGAAAGAAGAGAATCCATGCCCTTGAGCGCGGGGCTCTCCATCGGAACGCCGATAACCGGTAGCAGCGTATAGCCCGCGGCAACACCCGCAAGATGGGCCGCGCCCCCAGCCCCCGCAATCACAACCTCAACACCTCGGCCCTCAGCCGCGGACACATACTCGGCTGTCTCACGCGGTGTCCGGTGAGCCGAAAGAACGCGACACTCATGCGGAACGCCGAACTCGGTGAGAAGTTCCGGGATCGACCGCATCACGTCCCAGTCGGACTTGCTTCCCATCAACACAACAACCAGCGGCGTTACTTCGTCACTCATCAACGCATGACCTTTCGGGGTGGGTCGGACTTCACCTTTCCATCGCAAGGCAGGAACACCAAGACCCTATCTTATACGGAAGGGCACGTGCCGGCGAGTCGTTTCCGACGCCCTCTTTTTGCTGGCGTTTGACAGGCCACACCCACCTCTGTACAAACTCTCGCCGTGTGGTATTCGATCGCAATCATCCTCGTCGCAACATTCGGAGTGCTCGCCGTGGCCTCCGTCCTGAGCCGGCGGCTCATGCAACGAAGACAGTACGCCAAAGCCGTACATGATTGGCAAGCCGCCGCGCCGGACGAACGAATCTCGGCGATGCTTGTCTTATTGAACAACGCCAATGCCGGCGCGCCTGCATGGTACCTCGCCGGTTGCGCCTATCTTCAGCGGGGCAGGGCCAAAGAAGCCGCGCGGGCCTTCGGCATGGCGCATCACGCCGACTGGCGCCTCGATTCGGCGGCAATGCTGACCTTTGCCTGCCTTAAAACGCCGGAAGGAGAAGATTCAAACCTCATCGAGCAAATCGTCACGACCTGGCGGGAAATGCGAAAACCAAGCCTCCCGTGCCATCACGAAGATAAAGTGCTGCTGGATTGCCTGGCATCCACAACGCAAAACCCACCCGCACTCTCACCGCTCGGCCGAATCGCATGGAGCGTCGCCGGCCCGGCACACCAAGCCAGAATAGAACAACTCACCTCCCAAGGCGGCGACCTCGCAACCGACCTTCTCCCTAATCAGAATTCTTGACCAACCCTCTCATTGCGATACGCGACAGCGAATACTAAAGAACAGTCCCGCCGAAAATACCGCAACAACGCCCGCTCCAAACCAAAGGGATCGACCCCCGAGGTTCTCACTGGCGAGAATCGCCCCCCCAATGGGCGCCGCGAACATCACCGCGCTGGAAAAGCTCATGGTGAAAACGCCCATATAACGAGCCCGAAGCCGAGTCGGAGCGAGATCGGAAACGATGGCGTGACTGTAAGGCGCTGCCATGATCTCGCCGATGGTCCAAACCACAATCGTGAGCGCAAAATGGGAAAGTGTCACGGCCAAGGCAGTCAGGCTGAAACCAACGGCATTCAAGAGGGCCCCGACAACCATGACATTGCCGCGCCGGAAACGAGTCAGAACCGTCGTCAACGGAAGCTGAAGAAGAACAATAAGCAGGCCGTTTAGGGCAATGATCTTGCCGTAATCACCTGGCTGAAAGCCGCACTGTTCGATGTAAAGCGGCAGTGTTGAGAGTGACTGCATGAAGACGAGGGCGATGAGGAACGTGGCAAGGCAGAACACCACGAATATCCTATCTTTGATGATGTGCCGAGCCGCGGCAACAATGGGAACAGCCTCATCAAGTTCGTGTTCCGAACAGTCACCATCAACCGACAACCGCCCCGAACCGCGAGAAGGAAGAGTCTCCCGCAAAGATACAAGGATGATGAAGGCAAAGATACCCGAGGTAATGGCGTCACCCCAGAAGAGCCAGTGGAAATCATAGGTGGCAATGATACCGCCAACGAACGCGCCAATGGCGAACCCCAGATTGATCGAAACATACATCAGCGCGAATGCGTGTGGACGCTGCTCAGGGCTCGTAAGATCGGCAATCATGGCCGAGGCCGCCGGACGAAAAGTCTCCGCCACACACGCAAACAGTAGGATCATCAGCATGATCAGCCAGGGCGTCGTAACAAAACTGAAAACGACAAGAATGACAGCGCCGCCCAACAGCGCTATCAGCATGACAGGTCGGCGCCCGATCTGATCCGCAAGCTGTCCGCCAATGAGGGACGCGACAATAGCGCCCGCCCCGAAAAAGCCCATGGCCGTGGTAGCGAATGTGACGCTCAACCCGAGGCTCGTCGTGAGATAGAGCGTGAGGAAGATAACGACAAAGGTGCCCGCACGGTTAACCAGGCTGCCAAGGCAAAGGATATGAATCGACCGCGGAAGATCGAGGTAATGCCGAATCATCGCACCGCTCAATCCAATCAGCCCGCGGAATACATAAGCATCAACAAAAACATCAATGTAAAAAACTATCTCAGATTCGTGGCACAGGTGTCTCGCCTGTGTCTTCGCCGCCAAGACGGCGGCGCCACAACGGTATTCGCATAACCTTGAGGCATTCTCAGATAGTTTCTAATCGCTAACGCTAACCCGGACGCGGCCAACCACTAGGTCGGCCGATCCCGCGACGGCTGTTGTTCCCTACTCTACCGCCGACACAGGGCCGGCCGCCACCACCAAAGGGAACCACGGCTTCAATCAAGGCAAGCAATCGCATATTACGGTGGAGAATGCATACTTCGCGGAAGGCTTGAAAGTACACGCGTCGCGGTAGCGTCGGCCCCCCGTGGCCGACGGAAACAACCGGTTTGCTCGCGCCAGAAAAAGTCGAATTGGCTCGCGCTCCACAAAGCCGAACGGAGAGGGAGGGATTCGAACCCCCGGTACCTTGCGGTACAGCGGTTTTCAAGACCGCCACCTTAAGCCACTCGGTCACCTCTCCACACTATCTCGAACCGGACCACAAACATAACCTCCTCGCCGGCAGTGCGTCGCGGCCAGTTCTTCTTAAGCATTTTGCTCGCCCGTGTAGCGGCCAACGCCTATATCGGCCAAGGCGAAACACCGCACGAACGCCTCGCTCTCATCGGCGACCAGGACAAACGAAGATACTTTCGGGCAGTGCGGGATGCAAGCGCGGTTCGACAACCACCTCGCTCGAAAAAGTGATCGCCGTGAAAACAGCCGTGAAAGGCTGCTAAAGCCAAGCCTCGACAGGCGGTGGCCTTGCAAGATGATCCGCGACGGCGCAAGAGGCTACGACCGCGCGGAAAAGCGGGAAATGAAAGTAAACATGTCCTCACAACGGGACCCAGGCCGGTACGCGCGTCAGGCAAGAAGGTCCAGTAGCTCGCCAGACAGATTGTCCGCGACATTGATGACCGTCGCGTTCGCCCGGTAACCAACCTCGTTCAACTTAATGTCCACGAACTCGGTCGCCAGATCGACATCCGATGCCTGCTGCGTACCGTCATACGTATCCGGCGAGGGCGGTTGCGACTCGTAACGCGGGGATGTTGTGCCTGTGGCGGCATCAAACCGTTGAGCGCGATAGCCATCCGTGTTGACGTTCGCCACATTGTTCGCCGCTGTTGTGAGGCCACCGACAGCACGGTGCATCCCTCCCAACGCGATGTTCATCAGCGATGTCATACAACCAATCCTCCCCGGTCGTCAGGCCGTGCGAGGCGTGCCAGGCCCACAACAGGTGTGTGTGGGCGAATAGCGGTTCACCGTCGGGTCGGACAAATCACGACCCAACTTCGGCTCCGCTCAATAAACCGTAAGATATGAGTGGCTCTCTAGCCAAAAGAACAAGTAACCATTTCGATATCAGTGTTGATATCCCGGGCGACAGTTTTTTATCGGCTGCACAATATTCGCGCAAAACGCAGGGTGCCCCGTCCTTTGAGAAGCAATGGGTGTGGGATCAGCTCACATGCCAAGGCTTTGACACAGCAGATCAACCGTCCGCGACGTGGCGCCGACATTCCTTCGCACGACCTCTTGCGCGGCCGGGCCAAGCTTGCCGGCAGCTTCCGGATCACGCAGCAATCGATCGAGTGCCGGCGCCAACTCCTCCACTGATCGCACTTGGACGCAGGCGTGCGCAGCCAACAACTTCTCGGCCACATCAGTGAAGTTCTCGACATGCGGACCAAAACACATGGCACGACCGAGGCCCGCCACTTCCATCAAGTCCGACCCCCCCATCGGCACGAGCGAACGACCCACGAACACGACATCCGCCAAAGAATAAAACTTCCGAAGTTCCCCCATCGTATCACCCAGCAAGACAGCACCGCGACTTTCGTCTCGTGATGATGGCCCGGCGTCCAGTCGCGCCACCCGCGCATCCTGTCCCCCAAGATCCGGCCGCTGACTTCGGCGCGTGCAGACGTACCCGGCCGCTTCAATCACCTTCGCCACTTCCGCGAATCGCTCGGGCTTGCGCGGGATGATCGCGAGCTGCAACCCAGGGTGGTCGGCCTTCAACCGGCCAAAGGCATCCAGGATCATCGCCTCCTCGCCAGGTCCAGTCGACCCCGCGACAAAGAGGGGACGTTCACGATCAATATCCATCGCCTGAGCCAACGCCTCATCACCCGGAATGCTGTCGGCGACGAGTGCCGTGTCATACTTCATCGTGCCGGTCACAACGACACGCTCGCGCGGAACACCCAACTCCTCGAACCGTGCGGCGTAGGTTTCGTCCTGCACACCAGCAAAAGTAATCCCCCCGAACATCCGGCGTGCCAACGATCGAATGAAAGGCTTTCTGAATCGGCGCATCGACCGTTCTTCTGTCACGCGCCCATTGGCAATCAAAATCGGAATACCCCGGCGACCCGCGAGCGTCACGAGATTCGGCCAGACCTCCAACTCCATCAGAATAATCGCGCGAGGGCGAATGTGATCCAATGTCCGTCCAACGACACACGAAAAATCCAGCGGATACCGAAAAACGTGCCTCGGCGCATACTGCTTGCAAGCGGCGGCATAGCCGGTATCCGTCGTCGCGGAAATCGCAATATCGTGGTCGGGCAGGCGCTTCTCGATCTCCGCGACAAGGCTATGTGTAGCGTTGACTTCGCCAAGCGAAACCGCGTGGATCCACACGCAAGGCCTTGTGTCGTATCGCCGTCGACCCAAACCCAACCGCTGGCGCCAACCCCGACGGTTCTTCTTCAGGACGATCATCTGGTAAAGCAAGATCGGCAAATAGAAAATCGCCAACGGGATGTAGAGGATGTCCAACAGAAACGGAGGCATAGGCGGCATCATAACGGCCGATGGCGGAGAGACAATGCAACAGGGAAGCATCGGCCCACGAACATGATTGACCTTGAGTAACTATCTCAGAATTGTGGCACAGGCGTCTCGCCTGTGTTTTCACCGCCGAGACG
>CAZTAR010000196.1:0-8711 GCA_964611695.1 uncultured Planctomycetaceae bacterium
CCGGCCGTCCTCACCGACTCGTCATGAAACCCTCGCACGACGGTAAACAGTTACATCCGATCGCGACGCAACACCCCAACGCGAGCCACACGGACATGGAGAGGACTCGCTGGGCTTCCGCCGCGGTCTCCATCCACTAACCTATGCTCTTGCATGAGACCGTCCCTTGACACCAATACTCTTCGAAGGCTACGTCCAATTCTTTCTGTGTCATCCCCAATGCTCCACAAATCCAGGCCAACACATCTTCTTGATTCAAAGAAGCAGTCAGAAGCCGATAGAGAAAGCAGGAGATAGGGCCTTGTGGGTGGTTTAGCACTGCTAGAAAAAGCAGAAGCCTGTACGCTGCACTACACAGACTGCCTACTAATGGACGCTCGTACATATCCATGCCAATCAACTCTGAGAAGGCCCAGTATGGAGCATCCGGTGAGCATGGTGTTGCCGGCGGTATCGAGATTTCTGGAAGAGCTGAAGGAAGCCAAAAAACCCGGTCGCTCGCAAAGCGTATCTCAACTGATAGAGCCATGCCTTCGCAGATTGCGGATGGAAACGAGTATGGCCACGTCAGTATGCTCATGAAAGCGTGCGAGAGCTCATGAGCAACTACACGCACAAGTTGGTCTTCGGCACCAATCGCCGTTCGTAGATTAATTGCAACAATACCGTGTCCTCCAAACCAGGCGCCCATGTGGCCTCGTTCCTCAAGCACGGATGCAAAGTCAATAGGCATCAGACCCATCGGTGCATGGCTCCCAAGGCACCAAACAGTTACCTGTGGCGGCTGATCTGCAATGGGCAGGTATGTTAGATAGGTTTTTGCTATGCCCGACGTCAGTTCATCGTTAATCACATTGATCTTGGCTGCTTCTTCTTTGGTACACCCGATTAGTTCAAATGTGACATAGCGATACTGAATCCGCTCTATTAGAAGCTGCTCCTCGGCTTTTCTTGCGAATCGCTCGCGAAATCGTTGAGCATTTCTCAGTAACCCGTTGGGCTCTGTGTAATTTCCGCATACTCCACTGTGGGAGTGTTTTAAAGCGCACTCGTCATGCACAACGCACAAGCCATGAATTAGAAGAACGCCTAGTCTCATATATCTGGCCAATAATCTGGCGGAAGTTCCTTGCCTTCGCGCGGATCCCACCTGAAGGGAGGATACGGATCGGGTCCATTCTCTGGCTTGAGCGGATAAGTTCCCGTATTCGGATGGCGTTCTATTCCAGGTCCCAATGGCTTATCCGGCACATAGGGATCCAACTCATCTGGACTGGGAGGACCACCTCCTCCGCCGCCTCCCGCACCAACACCGGCGCCGGCACCCGCTCCTCCACCGACACCGGCTGCAACGCATAACCCTCCAATAAAAGCTGCTCCAGATGGACCACCGCCTCCTCCATAAATAAGGTCATCTGGCCCAGGCGCATTGGCATACTGTGGGTTGCCATCAAGAACAATGAGCCCCGCGCCAATGATCACAAGTATCCAAATGATCTCTCCATTCGGATCAACTGCAAGCAAAGGGCTACTCGCGATGTACTCATAGGCGTTTGGACCGCCGTGAAGTCCAATCGGGTCGCGTTGCAAGAACCGGCCGGTGGCTGGATCGTAGTAGCGATGTCCAACATGCAGCCAGCCGAGGTCGGCGAGGGCATCCGGCCGTGCCGACGACTCGTAGCCCCACGCGCCGGCGTATTGGTAGCGTGTGCCGACGGCCCCGTCGGCGTACACTTTTTCGCCAAAGGCTGTGTAGACCATCGTGCCACTGACGGCTGACTGCTGATCGCAGATGGCCCGTGCGCTGCCGATTTGATCACCGTGGAAGTAAACAATCTCACCTGTCTGCGAATCCATCTGCGCGACGCCGGGTAGGTAAGCCATTGTCTCCGTCAGCACGCCGGTGACATCGTCCACAATGTAATCGCCATAGATTTCGTCGCCATCGTAATCACTCCAGCGCGTAGTCCCGGGCAGCACGGTCTTCTCCATCCACGGCGAAGGATCGCGCTGGCGGACCATGTAACGCTGGCGACCGTTCCCGCGGAACTCCGTGATCCCCTGCGTCTGCGGGTCCTCGCAGAATCCGAACTCATCCAGCGTCCACGTCTGCTCCGTCACGAACCATACCTCGTTCTGATTATTATACTGGAGCGTGTAGCCATGGTACACCGGCTCGCTTTCCAGCTTGCGAACGATGTACATTGCGTTGCCGCGGTTGTCGTACTCGTAGTCCCGCCGCTCCAGCAGCGTCATGTTTTCATACACTTCGTAGTACATCAGCCGATTGTTCAGCGTCTCATAGGTGACGCCGTTGTCATCCACGTCGTAGTGATAGAACGTGTCCCTGTTCGCCAGAAGATCCCGCTTCAGCTGCCGATTCCCG
The DNA here is from genome assembly GCA_964611695.1 of uncultured Planctomycetaceae bacterium. GTDB lineage: Bacteria > Planctomycetota > Phycisphaerae > UBA1845 > UTPLA1 > CAZTAR01. The sequence goes on from CAZTAR010000196.1 coordinate 2,387, forward strand.
CCTTGGTCGTTTGCACATATGTAGTAACTGTCTTGACTAATTGATTATCTAGATTATCCTGCACCCTACTTATCCAAGGAGTCGATCTCTCGGCAAACGCGGCGCAGGTTCCTCACAAATCGCTCCTTGAAATACACCTTTCACAAACTGATGCGGATCATTCAAGCCAAACAGATCTACGCGTTCGACTGCATCGTCTCCACCACCCTGGCGAATCTCGAGAATGTAATTGTCATACCTACACACTACATCGGCTGTGTCTAGCTGGACGGACCTCACATGCCTTGCTCTGCTGCTCAAGGCGTGGAACCTCAATACATCCATTCTTCCGGGTACGATTCGATAGTATACAGGATAGGCGCACTGCATCATCGCAGGGAGCCACCACAATAGTGCCGCAATCACCGCAGGTGCCCACACTGGCGTCTTGTACCATGCGCAAATCGGCATAAGAACCAGGATAGCACATAGAAGCGACCCCGTAAAGGCGCGTGCAGATAAAGCGTGTAAGCGAGTGACTATAATCGGCTCGAACGATGAAACCGGCAGGTTCCGAAGGCCGGCTAGATCCTGAGGATGTCCTCTGCAGTGGAGCCTACGTGTGCATTTGTGAACTTGCGAAGACGCTGCCTCTCTCGCAGTGCCTGAACGATAGGCTCTGAGAATGCGCCGCTGCCAGACCAGCACCGCTAATAACACAACAACACCCACGGCCATGGTTATTAACTGTCCCGTCCGGTCGAGCCGGTCAATTGCGATACTCCAAAGTAAAACCAGGGGCCAGCCGTAATAGATAACAAGCCGTCGCCGTTTGAGGAATTGCACAAACGGCACCGCCTGAAGCAGTTCTTCAAGAGTCAACTCTTGGTTGCTGGTATCACTCGGGACCATGACGGGCTTAATCAAATTCAGATAGCGACCTTCTGTCACCGCAACGCACACATTCGTTCCCTAGTCGATCCACATTATTGGCATACCACTTCGACTCCGCTAGCCGGCGGCTACACACTCGTCGAATCCGCAATGCAGGCGAGAGGATGTCTAGATGTCGCGCATTATGAGGTTCGCGCTGTTGAACGACTAAGGAAGCGGATCATCGCCGTTCGCCCTATCGTGTGCAAAGTGGATGCGTGAGCTCATTCCAAAAAACGCGCGTTATTTCGCCCTGTTGAAAATGAATCTATACGGCGGAAACTCCAAGAGGGTCCACCCCCAGTCATCTATAAACTTGCGGGACAATCGTAGCTTTTCTCTCCACACCAACAGCTCATACCGAATCCAGAACTGAGTGCTATCATAAAACGAAACTACATCCTTTTGCTCAAGACCTCCTGCAACTGTTCCGATAGCCCCAGCTCCTGCAATCACAACTGCCGAGCCACCAGATAGCGCCGTGATGAGACAACTCGCAACACCCCATTTGACAGCCTCGAAGCAGTCCCAAAGGCCAAGTGGATCAACCGCGAGAATCGGTTTGCTTCGAACATACTCGTACACATTCAGTCCCCCTCTGATCGCGATCGGATCCCGCTGCAAGAATCGGCCAGTTGACGGATCGTAGTACCGATGTCCCACATGCTGCCAGCCGAGTTCGGCGAGGACATCAGTGCGATTGGACGTTTCGTATCCCCAGGCGCCGGCGTATTGGTAGCGTGTGCCGACTGTGCCATCCGCGTAAACCTGCTCACCGAAGGCGGTGTAGACCATCGTGCCGATGACGGCCGACTGCTGATCGCTGACGGTTCGGAGACTGCCGATCTGGTCGCCGTGGAAGTAGACAATCTCTCCCGTCTGCGAGTCCATCTGGGCGACGCCGGGTAGGTATGCCATTGTCTCCGTTAGCACGCCGGTGACATCGTCCACAATGTAATCGCCGTAAATTTCGTCGCCGTCGTAGTCGCTCCAGCGCGTGGTGCCGGACAAGACGTCCAGAGCAAAGGCCGGATTTCGCTCGCGAACCATGTAACGCGTGCGCCCGTTTCCGCGGAACTCTGTGATGCTCACTGTCTGCGGATTCTCGCAGTAGCCAAACTCATCAAGCGTCCACGTCTGCTCCGTCACGAACCATACCTCGTTCTGATTATTATACTGGAGCGTGTAGCCATGGTACACCGGCTCGCTTTCCAGCTTGCGAACGATGTACATTGCGTTGCCGCGGTTGTCGTACTCGTAGTCCCGCCGCTCCAGCAGCGTCATGTTTTCATACACTTCGTAGTACATCAGCCGATTGTTCAGCGTCTCATACGTGACACCGGCGTCATCCACGTCATAGTGATAGATTGTATCGATGTTCGCCAACTCGTCCCGCTTCGCCAGTCGGTTTCCGCCTTGGTCGTAAGTATACAACATGTGGTAACTCACAGGCGAGGAACCGGTTCCGATGCGTTCTTCCTCGATGAGGCGGTTGCGATTGTCGTATGCGAATGTCGTCACCGCCGCTGGGCCGTCCGGTCCGGTCTCCGTAATTGTATGCACCAAGCCATCGGCGAAGTAGGTGTAGTCCAGCTGCAGGATCAGGCTTTGGTCGCCCGCCCACTCGTGGCGAATCTGTTGCGGCCGGCCGTTGTCGTAGTACGAATAGACCGTGCGCGAGCCGTTGCCGTTGGTCGCAGTGTGGACGGCATTGTTGGAATAGTACGTATAATTCACCGACATTCCTTCGCGCGTGATACTCTGGACGCGGCCCGCGGAATCCACTTCGGCGTGCGTCGCTTGCCCGTCGGGGCCATCGCGGTCGAATGTGCCCGCGGCATCGTTGTAGGTGTAGTTGAAATAGCGATCGATCTGAGAGCCCGATTGCTGAGTCTCCCAGGTCGGCTCGTCCGTGCTGTGAGTGAGCGAGGTCAACCGTCCGAGTTCGTCGTAGGCCATGGTTGCGTCAACGTGAAACATCGGTTCAGTCCAAAGAGAAGCGTCGAAATACTCGCTGTCAACGCCGATCATCTGGCCGACGCCATCATAGTCGAAATGCGCGGGGCCTTCCATCGAACCGATAGCGCCGAAGGGGAGGCACCAGTTCGAATTCAGCCGGCTGCCATCTGGCGGATCGCCTTCTCCTTCATCACCACCCTCGCCGCCGCACGGATTATCTGCATCTGGTTTGTGGCAGTACGTGTGACCTTCACAAATCAGTGCACAACAACAACAAAACTTTATTGAGAAGATCGAATCGAACTCTATGCAGCCGCCTTTCACACATGACCGACCTCCGCCTCCCTCCTCGGGATAACCCCCCGTGTAGTTCCACAAGCTGCTTTGAATTCGCCCAACGGCGTCGGGAAATGCCGACGCGGTCACCTTGTCCCAGTCCTCCTGCCCCAGCGCCCCTTCCGTCCACCGCCACTGCTGGCCGTATTCATCGTACTCGAATAAAGTCTCCACGCCGTTCGCGTCTGTCACCATCTTCAGCAGCCCGTGCCACTGTTCCTCACCAGGCACGTCACCGTTGTAGTACGTCATCGTGATCGTCGCCGCGGGATTGCCCTGGCCATCGTCCGGCAGAACGATGGAGGTCGGGCTCGTCGGGTGGGCGGGGTCTGCGTACAGGTAGCTCACCTGCTTGTCGAAGTTGCTGCCGCCGGGAAGGCCCTCGGCGGGCGGGAGCATGCCCGTCAGATTGTTCAGCGCGCCGTAGCCGTACCACCATCGGTTCCCCAACGGATCCGTCACCGCCCGGACCGCGCCGGTGAGCGTGAGCTCCAGGGTCCACGTCTTACCCAGCGCGTTGGTATAACTCGTCCGCTCGTGCATCAGTTCCGGGTTGGGATCGTCGTAGCCGAAATGTTGCGTGTGGTAGAGCGGGTCTCTGATCCAGAGCAGGTTCTGCGTCGCGCCGTCGAACCGATAGGTCCACCGTTCGTTGCGACGGTCGAAGAAGCGCGTCTCGAGTTGGTTCGTCGTCGTGCCGTAGTACTGAATCGTCTGGGACAGGCCGGCCTGACCGGGAGCGGGCTCTGGGTCCGTCACCGTGCGGAGGCGCCCGCCCGTGTACGCGAACGTGAAGGTGTGGCCGTTCTTGTCCGTCATCGTGGCGATCTCGTTGAAATCCGTGTAGGTCCACGCGATGCGGTACGACAAGGCCCGCGCATCTTCAAACGCGACGAAGACACCGTCGGCGTCCGGCTTGGGATTCTCCGGCTCCGCATCATCGTAGTACAGCAGCGTCCACTCCCGATCGACAGGATCGGTGATCTTCATCAACTCGCCGTGGCTATTGTACACAAGATCGAGCTGTCGGCCCGAGGCGTCCTCAACGTAGTCCAACTTGCCGTCCGCCGGGCTCTGCGAATCATCGATATAAACGCACGTCACCTGATTGCCCGAGGGGTCGGCAAGCCACTCCAATCGGCCGTCCTGATCGAAGTGCATGACGTTCTGCGCGGGAGACTTCAGGGTGTAGCCGTTCGTCGGCGGGTCGTCCACGGTGAGTGTGTTGAACACGCCGGGCGATGCGGTGTACCCGTTGGGGCCGGCGGTGTAGACGTCTTCCGAGCAATCGGCATGCACATGCGTGAGCGTGCCCAACGCGATGTCGAGCCGATCGGAGTAGGAGTGTGTCCAGAGCAGGTCTCCGGTCAGTGAACCCAGCGCGGCAACCAACATGGACAGATCGCTGGCGTCCACGGCTTGGTCGCCGGTGAAGTCGCAGATGTCGATCTCCTCTTGCGTCGGCGCTGTATCGAGCATGATGTCGATGAAGGGGCTGATATCGTTGTCGTCCAGCGTGCCATCGAAGTTGGCATCGCCGATGGTGCGTATTTCCCGGTCAATGATGATGCCGTCAGGCGGACCCCAGGCCGAGGTCATGTTGTGATAAAGGGAGAATGAAATGGCCGGACCTGTGCCATCCCAGCCGACGACCGGGAGCGTGGTCAGGACGCGGCCGGTCCGCAGGTCCACAACGGAATACTTGCCGACCCCCATGCCGGCCCCCCAGTGTGGTGGCGCGCCTTTCTCCACGGCGCGTGCCGAAGGCGCGACGGCCAACACCATTCCCGCGGCCAGCAAGATGGCGATCGCGATCCGCATGCGCGTCGTCCGCGCAGAACTCGTTCCTTCCCTCATCCGGTAGGTGGTTCGTGCCTGCATGATGTGCCTCCTTCATGCAATAAGGCCTAATAGGGCGCCGCGCCTCCTCCGGCGCGATTCTCCAGCCCAACCCGACCGATAATCACTGTACCACCTCTGGCGCCGAGAGTCAAGGTTTGGAGTCCGGAAATCTCGGCTATTGGGTGGATTGGGCTTTGAGGGGGAAAGAACAAAAGTGAGAACAAAGGTGTCAGGAAGATTATTCTTCAGCCCCCAGGCGCCTCGATGATTCCTCACCCTCTTTGATTCCGGCAGGCCGTGACGGTGTTTGACAATAGCATGGCGACGGTCACAGGGCCGACGCCGCCGGGGACGGGAGTGATGACTTGGGCGATTGGGGCGACTTCGTCGAATTTCACGTCGCCGATCGTCTTCATCTTTCGGTGGCCTTCCGCGTCGGTGGTTGGGACACGGTGCGTGCCGACGTCGATCACGATTGTGCCGGGAGATACGTGTTCCGCGCCGATCAGTCCGACCGCGCCGGCGGCGGCGATGAGGATGTCGGCACGTCGCGTGTGTGCTGCCAGGTCCTTCGTGTGTGTGTGGCATTGTGTGACCGTGGCATGGGCCGCCAGCAAGAGCATGGCCAACGGCTTGCCGACGATGACGCTCCTTCCGACTACCACCGCTTCTTTGCCCGTGATGTCCATGCCTGTCGATTTCAGGCAGGCGAAGGCCGCAGCCGCGGTGCAGGGGGGCGAGGGCCGTTTTGCCCATGAGGAGTAGGCCCAGGTTAGCGGCGCCGACGCCTTCCAAATCCTTGCCGGCGGCGATGGTTTGCTGGAGTGCGAATGCGTCCAGCCCCTCGGGCAAGGGCAGATGCACCATGATGCCGCTGACGGAAGGGTCATCGTTTAGCGCCACGATGGCCGAGGTTGCCTCCTTCATGTTCGCGCCGGTAGCCAGCTCGACCAGGCGATAGTCAATGCCGGCTGCGCCGGCATGTTTCGCTTGTGACTGGGCATAGCTCGCCGCTGAGGGATCGTCACCGATCAACACGGCCGCGAGGCACGGCGGACGCCCTTCACCGCGAAGGTCTTCCGCGTCTCGTTTTACTTTTTCGCGAATCTCCGCCGCGAGCGTCTTCCCGTCGATTCGTGTGGCTGCCAAGGCTGTGTCCTTTTCTCGGTAGTCGGCGTTGCCTTCAAAGTGTGCGCGTCTGCCTAGTGCGTTGTCAACCCTAAGTTGGCGGGTTGGTTCCGCCCTGGTATTTGTGGCACCGGCGTCCCGCCGGTGG
>CAZTAR010000197.1:0-8696 GCA_964611695.1 uncultured Planctomycetaceae bacterium
CGGCACTGGCAGCAAGCTGCCAGTGGCACCCCTCTACGAAACGATACCAGTACCCGCTTTTCGACGCTCGATAGACGATTGCGCACTCGTGCAGTAGGATCGCAAGTCCAACGTGACGGGATGCCGGGTAACGCCGGAGGCCATTCAACCTTCGCGTCCGGCCGCTGGTTTGGACGATGAAGTTTCACGGTTTCCCACGGTCGGCCTGGGTGTCGGCCGGGCAGATGGATTGAGACTGCGTCAGAGTCGAGGGTAGCCCCCGAACCCCAGATGAGGAGGTTGCGATGGATCCGCAAGAACTTGCTGAGTGGATGCGAAGGGAACACGAACGCATCGAGGTTCTGTTGGAGAATGCTCGCGAGAAGATCGCGATCGTGCCTCGGGCGAACCAGAAGAATTGGCTGAGCGATCTGCGTGACTGCGTGGAACACATCCGCGCCCACCTTCAGAAGCATATGGCGATGGAGGAACACAACGGGTATCTGGCGGAAGTGCTCGACCGTCGCCCGACCCTGGCGGGTTCGGTGGAGAAGCTGCGGCGCGAGCATACCGCTCTGACTCGGATCATGGATAGTATCTATGCGGATCTCAAAGAGACGATGCCGGAGGATCAGTTAATGATCCGAGACTGCTGCCAGCGGATCGGGCATTTTCTGGACGACGTCAAACACCACGAAGGCGACGAGAATCTCCTGGTTCTGTCCGTATTCAGCCGCGACCTCGGGGCAGAGGATTGATTGTGCGGCAAACGGGCCGGCTCTGTTTGGGAACGCGGTTTTATCGAGGACCCGATCCGCTAGAGCCCTCCTCCTGGAGCTCGGAAACCGGGCTGCATCGATTCCTGAATCCAGTCCTCGATGATCTTGCCGAGATTCGCGACGTCGTTGACCATGACGGCCAGGTTGTGGCTCTTCCACTCGCGGTCCTTGATCATGCCTGTGAGGACGGCTTCTTTCTTGAATCCGACCGCCGCGAACATTTTGACGGCGCCTTCATTGTCTTCGATGACGTGTGCCTGGAGTTTTTCCAGGTCCCGCGCTTCGGCGAGTGAGACAAGTTCTCGGGTCATCAGTCCGCCGAGCCCTCGGTGGCGATGTGTTTTCGCCGTGACGAGGCGGATGTGGCCGACGTGTTTCATGCACTCGTTCGGCATGAGATGGAGGGAACCGTTGGCGATGAGGGCGTCTCCATCGAATGCGACAAGCGGAATCACTCGGTCGAGGTTGAGGCTGGCGGTCCATTTTCGGATGAGGCCCGGGTCTTGGACATCGTGCCTCAGGAAGACGCGGTCCTCGGCGGGCAGATCCTGGAAGAAAACCAGCAGCTTGTCGAAATCGTCGCGGCCGAGCGGACGGATGACAGCATCCGCACCGTCCTTTAGTTTGACAGTCTTTGGGTAGGCTGACAACATGAGCGACTCCCTTCTCTTATTCTGATGGCCTGGTCGATCTGGCCCGAGGCGCCGATGTGAGGGAAGGCGGTTCGGCAATGGGTTTCATTGTCGAAGAGTCGCAACGACCATGCTGCACTCCCATGGGCCGGGGACGTGGATTGAGTCGTCGGGTGTTTCGTGGGGGGCGGGTGTCTTGTTCGAGACGCCCGAACGACGCCACCTACAATCCCGTATATGAACGGTACCCGAAAGCGGAAAACGAGACAAGCAGGAATTGCTGTTCCCTCTCGGGATGCCGAAAAATCGCCTATTGTGATTCGATTTACGCGGCCGGGTGTCTTCAGGGGGAACCGGGACGTTTAGGAAGCGGGTGGCGCGGCCGTGCGTCAGCCTCTCCCTGGCGGTCGGGGTTGTGATTTGGAGGATTCGATTGCCGTGTGCCGGGATGTTCTTGGGGAATCTAGTGCGTTGTCAACCCTAAGTTGTCGGTTTGGTTCCGCCCTGGTATTTGTGGCACCGGCGTCCCGCCGGTGGAAGACGCAGGCGAGACGCCGGGGCCACAGAAACCGAAACCCTATTAACCCGAAAACACAAGGTTGACGCAGCACTCGAGCCAATTAAGCAATCGCGTAGCGTCCGCCCCCTCCGTGTCGGCTGTGGAATACCCATGGTTTGCCTCGGCCGACCGGGGCGTCGGCCGCAGCAGAAAAAGTTAATCTGCTCGAAAAAGTCGCGCGTGTTCTTGGGCAAAAAGCCTTGACGCCGAAAGTGTGGGTCCTGTATAGTTAAGGCGGTTAAATAAAAACGGGGTTAAATAAGTGCCCGCCAAGCCCGCCAAACCTGGCAAAGGGGTTCCCAACACTAGCTCACCGGGGAAGGATTCCCCTGCCGAGCCGGGCCGGATCCTCCGGCTCCTTCGCGACAGCCACATATTCGCATCTTCGATTCGAGAGATTCTAGACGTCCGGTTGTTGCGCGAGGCAAGTCCCTCTTCACTCACCCCATCCCAATTTCACTTACTCAAACTGATGTCGCTCAACGACCTTCACCAAGTGGGGGAGGTTGCCGCGTTTTTGGGTGTCAGCGCTCCCGCCGCGACCAAGACCATCGACAAGCTTGAGCGATTGGGCTTTGTTTCGAGGAATCCCTCCACTGGCGATCGACGGGCAACGCAACTTGCCGTGAGCCAGAAGGGGCGGCGTCTGGTTCGCAAGTACGAGGAGCTGAGGAAAGCGCGGCTGACTCCCGTGATTGCTGGTTTCAAGCCCACTGAGATCGAGCAGTTCAGCGGTTTCCTCGAACGTTTTTCCGCGTCTCTTCTCTCGCAGGATCAATTGGACGAGAAGTTCTGTCTTCGGTGTGCCGGCTACATCGAGGAAGATTGTCTTGTGAGCAATGTGTCCGGCGGCTGCCGATACCAGAGTATACGAGCTTCGCGTAGAGGTAATGGCGGTCGGGCCGGAGGAAGAGGGGGGGCGGCCGTTTCCTGAGATATCTTCAGTTGTGCCGTGCGGACAGGGCATGACTGCTCTTCCAATGTTGGTAGGCTAGCCTTTTTGGCAGAATGTTCACAGGGGAGTGTCAGAATGAAATATTGGCGGAAACCTCTGGATATCGATCAAGTCAAAACTCCACATGGTGAGGTGCGTATCATCGCGGAAAGGTGCAAGGGCTGCGGCTTTTGCGTTGAGTACTGTCCGGTGGACGTCCTTGTCTTGTCGGCCGAATACAACCGCAAAGGGTACCACCCACCAGAGGTGGTCAAACCCGAAGAATGTGTGAACTGTAATTTGTGCGAAATGATATGCCCCGATTTTGCGATTTATAGCGTTGCAATTTCGGAGGGTTGTGAGAAAGCTGGAACGGGGACGCCTGTTACATAGGGCGAAGCGAACATCGTGTTGAAGACGGCCCCTTGAATTAAGGGAGGACGAGAATTGAAAGCAGATCCTTTGGGCGTAATGACTGGCGCTCACTACTTGGATGGCGACTTCGCCTGTGGGGAAGGCGCTATGGCGGCGGGATGTCGGTTCGTCGCCGGCTACCCGATTACTCCTTCGACAGAAGTTGTCGAACGGATGGGGCGTCGATTCCCCATGATGGGCGGCACTTTCATCCAGATGGAAGACGAGTTGGCCAGCATGGCCGCGGTTGTCGGCGGGGCCTGGACCGGGACGAAGTCGATGACCGTGACGAGCGGGCCGGGCTTCAGCCTCATGATGGAAAACATCGGGCTGGGCGCGATGATGGAGACGCCGCTCGTGGTTGTCAATGTTCAGCGAGGCGGGCCATCGACCGGCCTTCCCACGATGACCGGGCAGGCGGATGTCATGCAGGCACGCTGGGGTTCTCACGGTGACTACGAGCTAATCTCGTTGAGCCCCCAATCTCCGCAAGAGGCGTTCGATTTGACGATCGACGCATTCAATCTGTCGGAGAAATACCGCGTTCCGGTCATGTTCATGATGGACGAGTGCGTCGGCCACATGACTGAGAAGGTTGTGATTCCGCCCGCGGATGAGATCGAGATCGTCCCGCGGAAACTGACGGACAAGCCGCCGGGCGAGTACTTGCCCTACCAGGCGAACGGGAACGGGGTGCCGGAGTTTGCTCGGGTGGGGGACGGCTATCGTTTCCACACGACGGGTCTCACGCATGACGAGCGCGGCTACCCGGTCATGAACGCGGAGTGCCAGGCCAAATGTGTCGGGCGTCTCGTGAACAAGATCCGCGAGAATGCCGATGACATCGTTCGTTTCGAGGAGGAGGACACAGATGGCGCTGATGTCGTCCTCGTGACCTACGGCATCACGGCCCGTGTTGCGCGGATGGGGATCGACATGGCCCGGAAGAAGGGTGTGAAGGTCGGCGTTATTCGGTTGATCGTGATCTGGCCATTCCCGGAGAAGCGGATTCGCGCGTTGGCGCCGTTGATCAAGGCGTTTGTGGTCCCCGAAATTAACCTCGGGCAGATGGTTCTGGAAGTGGAACGGTGCGCGGGTGGGCAGGCGAAGACGGTGCTCGTGCCGCACGCCGGCGGCGGCGTCCATGATCCGAAGGACATCTGTGATGCGATAGTGAGGGCTGCCAAATGACTACCACGCTTGAACAGACAGACATTGAAGCTAGGAAACACCCCATCGCTCCGTACCTTCGCATGGATCGGTTGCCGCACATCTGGTGTCCAACCTGTGGGATCGGCACGGTGATGAAGTGTTACGCCCAAGCCCTCGAAGACGCGAAGGTCAACCTCGACAAGGCGGCCATCGTCTCTGGAATCGGTTGCACCGGTCGGGTGGCCGGCTACATGAATCTCGACGCGTTTCACAGTACCCACGGTCGGGCCATCCCTTTCGCGACGGGTCTGAAGCTGGGGCGGCCCGAGCTTCTCGTGACGGTTTTCTCAGGAGACGGCGATCTCTCCGGGATCGGCGGGAATCACTTCATCCATGCCGCTCGGCGGAACATGGATCTGCTGGTGATCCTGGTGAACAATTTCATCTACGGCATGACTGGCGGCCAAAACGCGCCGACCACCCCGCTGACGGCCAAGTCCTCCACCATGCCGTACGGCAATTTCGAGGAGCCGTTCAACCTGCCGCACCTGGCGGCGAGCTGTGGTGCGACCTACGTGGCCCGATGGACCTGCCTGCACACGCGCCGACTGACGAAGTCGATCAAAGAGGCGATCGGCCGCAAGGGCTTCCGGATGATCGAGGTGATCGCCCCCTGTTCGACGCTGTATGCCCGACTGAATCGGCTGGGCACGGGCTTCGACCTGATGCGGCACTACCACGACGAGGCGGAGATCCGGCATGGCGCCGATACGAAAGACGTCGGTATCGACTTTCAGAGCAATATCATCTGCGGGAAGTTCGTCGAGGAGGATCGACCGGCTTGGCACGAACGGATGCAGACTCATCTAAAGATGACCCTGGGCGATAAATACGTCCCCATGCCGCCGGAGGGAGGATGGCGCAATGAATAGAACCGAGATTCGTATTACTGGTTATGGTGGACAGGGTGTGGTCTTGTCCGGCTACATCATTGGTCGGGCTTGTGCGATTCATTCCGGCAAGCATGCGACGATGATTCAAAGCTTCGGCCCTGAGGCGCGCGGCTCGGCCTGTAGCGCGACGCTTTCGCTCAGTGACACCGAGGTGTTGTACCCGTACATTACCCAACCGGACATCTTTGTGGTGATGTCCGGTGAAGGGTACGACATGTATGGCGATGAGTTAAAGGACGACGGCATTCTCGTTTACGAGAAGAGCCTAGTGAAACCGAAGATCAAGAAGAATCAAAAGGCCTTTGGCGTGCATTCGATGCGGATCGCCGAGTCGCTCGGTCGCATCATCGTCCAAAACATCGTGATGATTGGTTTCTTCGCGGCGGCAGCGGGCGTGATTTCTCGTGAGGATATGCGTGAAGCCGTCAAGGCTTCCGTGCCGCCGGGGACTGAAGAGTTGAACCTGAAGGCCTTTGACGCCGGTTGCGCCTCTTTTGATGAGGAGTACGGGGAAGGCGGCGGGAAGACCGGTGAGGCTGTTGGCGCGACGCAGGCGGTCTAGGGTCATCGAGCCCGCCGCAATGCAAGACCGTGGTTCAAAGATGCCGTTCATGTTTGCGGCAGCCACCGGCTAGATGCCGGTGTGGCCATATCGCCGCCAGCTGAAAGGCGTGACAGAAAAACCTCGATTCGGAGGTCTGGAGCGTGGACGCTCGTCAAAAGACGGAATCGGCGGAAGCACCGCAACCGGCCCCTCACAAGCGAGCCCTTGTGATCGGTGGGGGAATCGCCGGTATTCAAGCGGCGCTGGATTTGGCCAACGCTCGCATCCGTGTCACCCTGGTGGAGAAATCGCCGACGTTGGGCGGCCGCATGGCCCAGCTCGACAAGACGTTTCCCACCATGGACTGTTCGATATGAATCCTCGGCCCCAAGGCCATGGATGCCGGTCGGCATCCTCTGATTGATGTCGTAACAAACGCGGAAGTGATCGGATGCGAAGGTGAGCCTGGACACTTTCGTGTGCGCGTGCGGAAGAACCCACGGTATGTGCGCGAGGATCTTTGTGTCGCCTGCGGGCTGTGCGTGGATGCATGCCCGAAGGTCGGCGGCAACGAGTTCGACTCGGGCCTCAAAGCGCGGAAGGCGATCTATCGGGCCTTTCCGCAGTCCGTGCCGGCGGCCTACGCGATCGATCCCGACGCCTGTTTGAACCTGCACGGCTTCTTGAGTGAGAAGCAGTTCAAGCGGATCGAGAAGGTCCAGCGGATGAAGAAGCGCAAGAAAGAGGACTACCAGCCCAACGTTCTCATCTGCGGTCATTGCAGCAAGGCGTGTGACGTGAACGCGATCGACTTCGACATGCGACCCGAGGAGACCGAACTGGATGTCGGGGCCATCCTGGTGGCGGTGGGTTTCCAGGAGTTCGACGCCCGCAAGCTGGGCAACTACGGCTACGGCCGATTTCCGAATGTCGTGACGAGTCTCGAATTCGAGCGGATGCTCAACGCATCGGGTGTGACGCAGGGTCACGTAGTTCGCCCGTCCGACATGAAGACGCCGAAGCGGATCGTCTTCATTCAGTGCGTCGGAGCTCGCGGCGAGGGCGGGCGGCCCTATTGCAGTCGGTTCTGCTGTATGAACGCGGTGAAGGATTCGATGCTCGTCCGGCAGCACGACCCCGAAGTCGAAGACGTGACGATTCTCTACACGGACATTCGGGCATTCGGCAAGGGCTTCGATGATTTTGTCCAGCGTTCGCGGGATGAGAAGAGCGCGACGTACGTACGCGGACGTCCCGCGAAGATCGATGAACGGCCGGAGGACCAGTCGCTGGAGGTCTTTGTCGAGGACACGCTGGAGCATCAGCAGAAGGTCGTTCCGGCGGACCTCGTCGTGCTTTCAGTCGCCGCCGCGCCGAACGACGGCGCGAAGAAGCTTTGCGAAAAACTCGGCATCGAGACGGATATGTACGGTTTCGTCGCGCGGCAAGACGCGGCGATCTCGGCGGTCGAATCCACGCGAGACGGCATCTTCGTTTGCGGCAGCGCGGTCGGTCCGCAGGTCATTCCCGATTGTGTCGCTCAGGCCTCGGCCACGGCCGCTCGCGCGCAAATGTTCCTGGCCGGTGACCGTGTTGAGGAGGAAGAGGCGACGGTCGAGCCCCTGGATCTTTCAGGTCCGCCGCGGGTGGGCGTGTTGGTTTGCCATTGCGGCGTGAACATCGCCGGCGTTTTGGATGTCGAGGACCTCGCGGACTTTTCGAGCAAGATTCCGGATGTGGTCGTTGCGAAGAACAACCTCTTCGCCTGTTCTTCCACCGGGCAGGACGAGCTGGTGGAGTTGGTTCGTGAGCATCAGCTGAACCGGCTCGTTGTTGCGGCCTGTACGCCTCGGACACACGAGCCGATCTTCCGGGAGACCTGTTCGAGAATTGGGTTCAATCCGTATATGCTCGAGATGGTGAACGTTCGAGACCAGTGTTCGTGGGTCCATGCGGGACAGCGAGGGGAAGCTCAGGAGAAGGCGCGCACGCTGATTCGGATGGGCGTTGCGCGGGCCCGTCATCTCGAGCCCTTGCAGGAAGGCGAGATGCCGATGACGCGGGCGGCCCTGGTGGTCGGCGGTGGTATCGGCGGAATCCAGGCCGCGACGGACCTTGCGATGCAGGGTTTCCCAGTCACGCTTATCGAGAAGACGGACCGGTTGGGCGGGCGACTGGCCGAACCGAATTTGAAACACCTTTATCCGAACATGCGTCCCGCCGCGGAGGTGCTGAAAGAGAAGACGAAGCGGCTGAAAGAGAGCGGCGCACGCGTCCTGCTGAACACTGAGGTTGCGGAGATCCGGGGCTTCGTTGGTAATTTCGAGGTGACGCTCAAGAGCGGCGGCAACGGCTCGCCTGCGTCTCATGACGGCGAGGTCCTTCCGGTTGGCGCGATCATCCTCGCCTTCGGCGCGGATTTGCACAATCCCAAGGGAGAGTACGGCTACGGCACGATGCCGAACGTGATTACCAGCGCGGAGTTGGAGAAGGCGTTCTTCGAGAACGAGGACGAGTTGAAGATCGGCGGCCAGAAGCCCTCTTCCGCTTCCTTCATTCTGTGCGTCGGCTCGCGCGAGGCGGAGGGTTTCACCGGCTGTTCACGATACTGTTGCCCCACGGCGATCAAGCAGGCGATGTTGCTCTGCGAACAGGGAATCGATACGACAGTTTTCTATCGCGACATTCGTACGATTTCCTGCGGCGCGGAAGAGATGTATCGCGAGGCTCGTGGCAAGGGTGTTCTGTTT
>CAZTAR010000198.1:0-8670 GCA_964611695.1 uncultured Planctomycetaceae bacterium
ACCCACAATGACGAACGGGACGAAAAAACAGACGATCGCCCAGATCATCAGCGTACGCGGTTGTGCCTTGCGGAAGAGCAGGACAATGAACCCCAACAAGGCATAGAGCGACAGGACGTCGCCGAACCAGAGTAGGAATCCGTGCGCCAAGCCGATCACCAGCAACACGGCCAACCGTCTGGCATACATTCCACAGAACGGCGAGCCTCTTCGTTGCGCTCGCTCGTATTGCAGCATCAGCCCCATGCCGAACAACATCGAGAACATCGTAATGAACTTGAGCTCGGCAAAGAAAGCAATGAACAGCCGCGCGGCACCGTCCCAAAAGGGCAGCCCGGACCAGTGGCTGTTTTTGAACTCACCCAATGTAAATGCGAAAGTCAGAATGTTGACCAGCAAGATTCCCAGCACGGCGACGCCGCGAAGAATGTCGAGCGTGGCGATACGATCCTGTGGTTGCACAGGTGCGGCCGGCTCCGCGGGGAGAGGCCGGCGCGCATATGGCACGGTCTCAACAGGATGTGCCATAGGCCGGGGCTCGGTCGACATAGCGATATTATGAGGGCTTTTCCCGCGGATGGCCACACGACACACATCGCCGCGACCGGTGCGTCTTAATGGTGAAAAACAAATGGCCTCGCCGGGGTGTTGAAAAGAGTCTTAGAAACTATCTCAGAATTGTGGCACAGGGATCTCGCCTGTGTTTCCGCCGCCGAGACGGCCGTGCCACATCGGGTTTGGCATAGTCTTGGGGTATTCTGAGATTGTTTCTTATCACCTGAGGAGCACCCACAGCCATTCGGCGTTCGACACTAACGAAAACGCCCGACTACTCATTCCACCCGCCGGCTGGCTCAAACGTAGCCACGGCCTCCACCAGCACCTTCGTCGTGGTCTCTTCAGATTCGCTATGGCCCGCACTGTGCGTGATGATCAGCTTGGACTTGGGAAGACGTTTGTGCAAGCGATAGGCCGTGATGGGAGGGCAGATCATATCGTTTCGTCCGTTGATGATCGTCACCGGGATGTCCTTCAGTTTGTGCGCATCTCGCAAGAGCTGACCTTCATCCAGGAAAAACCGGTGACTGGCGTAGTGTGTGTCGATCTTGGCGCCCGGTACGATGTCCATGTTGCCGAATCCCTGCTTCACCTCCTCATCGGTCGCGTGCAGCTTGCCGGTCAGAATGGCGAAGCGAATCCACGCACTGCCCACCTTTCGGATCAAAGCGTCGTCATTGCCGATAAAGATCTTGTGCAGGGCCTCCGGCGTGAAGCCCACGCTGTCCGGCGGCATCGCGGCTTCCATCTCCGCCACGGCCTCGGGAAAGAACTGCCGAACGGTTTGCCCCCCATAGCCATTCTCAACTTCAGCTTCCGTTCCCGTCCAAACGCCGCGGAGCACCATGCCGGACACCTGTTCGGGGTGCGCTTCAGCATAAGCCAGCGCGAGCGTGGAACCCCAGGACCCTCCAAAGACCAATATCTTGCCGTCAATTTTGAGATGGTTGCGAAGCCGTTCTATGTCCGCGACGAGATGCTGTGTGGTGTTTTCGCGAAGCTCGCCAGCCGGGAGGCTACGGCCCGCGCCCCGCTGATCGTGAAGAACAACGAAGAACTTTTCCGGATTAAAGTACTGCGACAAACGCGGGTAACAGCCGAAGCCGGGACCCCCGTGCAAAACAAAGACGGGTTTGCCTTTGGGGTTGCCGAACAGGTAGTAGTTGATCTTGTGGATATTGCCGACTTCGAGGTAGCCCTGCTCAAACGGCTTGGCAGCGGGAAAAAGCTCGCCCGGGCTCCGGGCGGATTGCGCCGTCACTGTCGACGACAACAGCCCCATCACGACGGCCCACAGTAGAAAAGAGGTCTTTGCTTTCATGATCGCACCTTTCCTTGCTAGTGCTTTGTCACGCCTTAATCTTCGGGTGGCACGGGCGTCGGACGCTACAGGAGTTTTCAGTCAGAGCCTAATCCGAGCCCCAAGCGCCAGCGCGGGGTTCTTCGGATCATCAGCAGTCTCACGACATTCGTAGCGGCCGACGCCCCTGTCGGCCGTGGCAAACCGTGG
This sequence comes from uncultured Planctomycetaceae bacterium, assembly GCA_964611695.1. Classification (GTDB taxonomy): domain Bacteria; phylum Planctomycetota; class Phycisphaerae; order UBA1845; family UTPLA1; genus CAZTAR01. The sequence goes on from CAZTAR010000198.1 coordinate 2,069, forward strand.
GTCATCGACGGCCGACACGGGCGTCAGCCGCTACGCTTGTTCGAAAACTTCGTTAAGGGTCAGCGTCCGAGGGCAGCGCGCTGCCGTCCGCACCGGTGCTGTGCTGTGGAAGTCGAACGGGAGTTGGCTGGCTGGAGGCTCGGGGTCGCGCTACCTGACTCGTTGCCACCTGCTGCCGGACGGCTTTGATGCGGGCCGCCCTTGCGAAGAATATGCCTGCGACAAGCACGCCGCTGAGCAGGCACATCACCACGATCGTGAAAAGCGAGGACCGGAGCCGTGAGACCTTCGGCAAGGCCGTAGCGCCGGCGGTCTTGTGGACGGACAGTTCCTCCATGTCGAACACCGACCCGCATTCAGGGCAACGACCTTCCGTCTGGCCTTGCAGATCGTATCCGCACTGCCGACACCGAAAACCGGCCCGCTCGTGAACAACGACCCGATCAAAGAAACAGAAGTTCAACACGCCCGAGATGCACACGATCAACAGGGCCAAGCGAGAAGGTCTGCGTAAAGGCTTGTGGGCGTCCGCCTGGCAGCGGAGGCAGTGTCAGACATCTTCCATAGAGGAGAAAACACAGGCAAGCTTTTACCTGGCTGAACCAGGCTGATGCACCTGAAGCTGGCGCGTACATCAAAGCGTCAGGACACCGATGACCCAGGCGGAATGTCCGACATGGGCGACAGCAGGATCACCTGTGAATGATCCTCGTTCGAGGCCGCGAGCAACATGCCCTGGCTTTCGAGCCCGCGCATTTTTCGGGGGGCAAGATTCGCAACGACGACAATCAGCTTGCCGACCAGCTCGGCCGGCTCGTAGAACCCGCGAATGCCCGCGATCAGTTGCCGCGTCTCGCCACCGAGGTCGATCTTCAACACGAGCAGCTTGTCGGCATCCGGGTGGATATCGGCTTCGATGACGCGGGCCACCTTCAAATCGATTTTGATGAAGTCGTCAAACGAAATGGTCTCAGGCGATTCAGTCATCGGTCATCCTCTCACCGTTCTCGATTCCACCGGCAAGATACCGGCGTCTCCCCATGCATCATCGTATCGTTCACGGCTCTGGAGCGGCCGCAATCCAACGGTAGCAGCCGACACCCCTGTCGGTCGTGGCAAACTGTTCGTCTTCAACGTCCGACACGAGGGTCGGACACGACGTTTTTACTGACGCCGCTCACGAGCATCTTAGGCATGAGATGGCATCCTCTGCGGCAGTGATCAGAGCCGCGCGCGTCAGCAAACGGTCAGCGTTCGACCTTGCGGGAGGCTAGGAAGCTCATGATTCCACGTCGGCCACAGGGGGCCGACGCTACATCGAAACATACAATCTCTAGCTTATATTGCTCTAATCACTCTTATCGGCAAATCACAAAAACTAAAGGTCCCACGGCGGAGAATGCAACATCTGGAGAGAGACGAGAGCACCCGAGTCCACTACCGCATCACCGAAGCCTGGCCCTGCGTCGGCTGTGGCGCGAGGACAAGGATGCTGGCAGTGCCGCGGTAAACACGGTCGTGTTTGTCAACCACGAGAACCGTAATTTCATGACGGCCTGGCGTGCGGAGGATCTTCACGCCCGATGGCATGTCGTCGAGCCAGACACCGTTATCCATCCAAAGGACGTCGGCGTCCTCCGTAATAGAACGGGGAAGATCAACGCCGTACTTGATCCAGTGCGGCGAGCGACCGATTCCGTCGCCGCTCAGATTGATCGTGACCAGCTGATCCATACTCCGGTCGTTCGGACCTGGCGGCGGGGCATGGAATGGAGAGGCCGACGGGCTACCGGAAAGGGGCTGTTTCGATTGGGAATCCCGCACCGTGTTGCTGTTTCTCGGCTGTGGCGCCTCGGTTGCCGGTCGTGCATCTGATTGTCGAGACTCTCTGCCCTGCCCCACCGTATCCCGCCGCGGCACGGTCGACCGTTCCTTGTCGAGCATCGCCAACTGGGGATCGCCGGATCGATCTGGAGACACGGGCGTTGTTTTGGCCGTGCCTGTTTGCACGCTGTCGGTCGTCTCGGGTTCAAACTGCCGCCGCAAGTTATCCTTGAACATCACGACGCTGTAGTTGCGCGGTCCGGCATTGCGCGGCGAGAAGTCACGCGGCGGGGGTCGCCAAGACACATCGCCACTTTGCGGCTCTTGGACGCCGCGGCGGGCTGAATCCTCTGAACGCGACTCGCCTGAAGCGGAAGCGACGCGAGGCCGCTCTCGCGTGGCGTCGCCCCGTGGCTCCTTCGCAGTCTGGCCGCCGGTGCTTGGCGGTACAGTTTGTCTGCCGGAAGACCCCTTGGAGACGGTGCTTGCCCCGGTGGTGTTATCCCGGGTTTGCGACGGATCCTCCGTGGGAGCAAGCCAGTTCCCAGTTCGCTGGCGGTCCTTGGGGGACACCTGTGCTACGCGCGTGCTGCGCTCGCCGCTGGCAGGTGTCAGCCTGGGGTTCTGCTTGGTAGCCCCGACCGGCTCGGGATGAGGATCGTATTGGGGCGCCCGGTCAAACGGATACCGTGTGCCCGGCCCGACAGGCGCGTACGCCAAGGTGCTCTGGCGAAGTGAGGGCTCAGGCCGCGATGGGAGTGGAATACTCTCTGATGCCGTGTTCTCGCCTGCCGAGCGACGTGTATTTCGTCCTCCAGGTATGGTGGGAGCCACCGCAAACCTGTCTGAACGCGGCGCCATCTTCCTCAACAACTCCGCAGGCGGGTCGTAGCGGGTCATCTGGAGTTTGCGCAGGGTCCGTGCTGCTTCAATCGGTCGCCTCGGATCAATGCCAAGAGTCTTGGCGAAGAACGCGGCGGCTGTCTGAGGAATACGCCGATGGCCCATCCGGTCAATCATCTTGCCTTCGACATCGAAGCCGCGCGTTTTATACCATGCGACCGCGAGCTCGGATTCCTCCTTGCACGCGGGAAAGTCACCGTCGCCTATGAAAATCGCGACAGGCACATTCTTATAGCGCGGCACCGTCGCCTCGACCATCAAATCGGCGCAGAAGTTCGAGAGGCGCGTCGCGATGCAGCAGAACTTGTCAGGGAAGCGATTCGGGAAGTAATGCGCTAGATACCCACCGCAAGACCAACTCGTGGAGAGCACGCGACTGGGATCCGCCCGGGTCGTGGCGAACACATGGTTCATGATCGCGAGAACGTTTCGCCTGTCGCGCAACACGTAACTGTGCTCCTTGCGAAGCGGAAACTGCATGAATGAATCCGACGTGTTGAGCTGCGGAGCGCAAACAATATAACCGTAGGTGTCAGCCTCTTGTTCCCACTCGCGCTCCTGCGGCAAGGCGTTGTCATAGGGTTTCATGCCGTGGAAGGTCATGACGAGGGGCCACTGCTTAACCTTCGGATAGTCCGGATGAACGCCGTTGTTTCGCACGTAGTCCACCGGCAGGTAAAGGTGATACCACGCCTTCGTGCTCGGCTCTTGGATGTGTTGGTATAAGCCCTTCCCCCTCGGCTGGGGGATCGGGCATCCCGTCAGAAATAACAGGCATGCCGCCGAGAAGAGGCTTATCACAATTCGGCTTTTGAACATCCGCGTTTCCGGCCGACCGGCTCCTATCATAACCCACCACACCCGTGGTTTATCGGCTTTCACTCTCTGATTGCTTACCGCGAGATACGGTGTGAGGTTCCGCTCATTCTCGAAAAAGCCGCGGCAACATTCCACGAGGGCAACAACGCACCTTTCAATCCGGTTTCGCCGGCCCTCAAACCCCCTGCATGCGTTAGTGCCGAGGGCTAAAACTGCCCCGCCCCCCCCCCGTGTGACGATACCACGCCCAATATAACCCCTGAATTGTACTATCCGTCTACCGCCAAACCAAGCCGTCTTCCTGATTCAATCAAACCGGCGACATTCAAAGCCGGAATCTCGGTACTGGTACGGTTTGACTGGCGGATGCCACTGGCCGCTTGCTGCCAGTGCCGGCACGTGCATTCAAGCCACCCGTGACATCCAAACTGTACCAGTGCTGGGATTTCGCCCTGCTAAGCCCGTCAAACCTCGAAGTAAACAGCACTCTGCGTCCGGTAACGAGCCCCTCAGGTGCTCCGTCACGCCTAAACCATTGGGTGGTACGGGCGTACCACCCAACCCGTATATTTATGCGTGACACAGTACTAGTGTTCCGTCAATCGTCATATGAGGGATGCGCGAGCAACGTGGGTGCCACTGGCGGCTTGTCCGCCAGTGCGAAATTACCAACAACCGCTCACAGGACACTGGCGGGCCAGCCGCCAGTGGCACCCATCATTCGACCGGTGACAGAGCGCTAGTGCTGCGTCAACCTTCATTCTGCGGGTTAACTGGGTTCCGGTTTCTGTGGCACAGGCGTCTCGCCTGTGTCTTCCACCGGCGGGACGCCGGTGCCACAAATACCAGGGCGGAACCAACTCGACAACTTAGGGTTGACAACGCACTAGCCGTCATCCTTCCCGCCAAAACGCTGGCGACGTTGTTGCTTCAACCGGCTTCGTTTGGCCTTCTGCTCCAGGCGCCGCTTGATCGCGGCGCGGGACGGTCGCGTCTTCTTCCGCGACACACGAGGCCGCAGCGCCTCCTCCAGCAGGGCCACAAACTCTTCGATCGCATCGCGACGATTCGCGGTTTGTGTACGGTGTCGGGTTCGCACGATGCGAAGAACCCCCGTCTTGGTAATGCGAGTTGCGAGGGCCCGACTTATTCGGAGTCGCTGCTCCTCGGAAAGGCTGGGGCTGCCAGCGACATCGAATAGAAGCGTTGCCTTCGTCGCCACCTTGTTGACGTTCTGCCCGCCCGGACCAGGGCTACACGAATAGGTAAACCGGACCTCGTCTTCGTCGATGAGAAGGCTATCGTTGATTCGAATCATGCGGACTCACTCGCTCTCTCGCGAAAGCAGATTAACTTCTTCCGTAACAGCCGGCACCCCTGTCGGCCGTGGCAAATCGTTGGTCATCGGCGTCCAACACGGGGATGATCGGTTGGCCGACCTCCTTTCCAATCGAATTCTGAACGCTAGCTGACGCGCTTGGCTGCCACTGGCGGCTTGTCCGCCAGTGCGATCTCGCCAACGAAGGCGCACAAGGCACTGGCGGGCAAGCCGCCAGAAACACCCGTCATTCAACTCGTGCAAGAGCACGTGCCCCTGTTTATTCTTCCTCTTGCCTATACAACTTCAACAGGCCACACACCCCCACCAGGATACGCACACAAGAGCGCCAGTTCCAGACCCACGTCCACAAGGAAACAGCCAGCGTATGCATTGCCTGACCGGTTCACAGGGGTGATAACCACGCCTTGCGAAAAAAACAAAATTCCCGGGAGCGAATCGCCCCGCGACCGTCTTATTACAGTGTGGACTCGACATGGTCGTTGTAAAGAGGACACCATGAGCCTGGCTCAAATGCATGCTTGTCTGAGTAAAACCGAGGTGGCCGCATTGGACCACGAGCGTGACCTGATCGAGCGGGCGAAGCAGGATCCCGAGGCGTTCGCCGCGATCTATCAGCGTCACCACCGAATGCTCCTGAACTACGTGTACCGTCGCACAGGCGACGTACACGCGACGGAGGATCTCGTGGCCGATGTGTTCCTGATCGTTCTGCGGTCGCTGTCCGGATATCGATATCGAGGCGTGCCGCTGCGGTTCTGGCTCCTTCGAATCGCAACCAATGCCGTCAACCGCTGGGCCCGGCGGAATCGGCGACGGATGCGAGAACTCAAGGAAGCGGATCAGGTGCCTGGCAGAACCATGTCGCGTACACGCGGAGAAGTCGACAGCGAGTTTCTCGCCAATGCGATGCTGTCACTTCCTCCAAGGTATCAGAGTGTGCTGTCGCTGTACCACCTTGAGGGCCTCTCGGTCAAGGAGACCGCCGCCGTCATCGGGTGCCGCGAGGGCACGGTGAGATCGAGACTAACGCGAGCGCGGAACGCACTCCGCGCAAAACTGAACGGACGGAGGTAGTGCCGTGGAAGATCATCACGATTCACTAGAAAACGCGCTTGCGTCTCTCAAGGGCCGAGAGTGGCCTGGACAATCCAACAACCCCCAACTCAAGGAGAGACTCATGCAAGAGTACCATACGAATCGTTCATCCTCCCACCCACGCCGACGCGGCTTGATCGCAGCCATGCTCGCAGTCGTCCTGCTGGGCAGCGTGGGCTTCGCCGCCGCCGGCGGTGTGGAGATGGTCAAGGGCTGGTTCATGAACGTCACCGTTTCTGTTGACGGTGAAGTCATTGCTTCGGAAGACATCGTTCTCGATGAAGATGGCACCGGCACAATCGTCTTGCCGCCGAATGCCGTGGATGGCGCGGAAGAGTTGACCTTCACCGTCGAGTCCGCCGAGACTGGCGAGCCCATCGACGGCGAGGGCACCGCCACCATCAACATCTCCATGGAGGACAACGTCACGCAGCTTCAAGTGGAGATTGAACAGAACGACGCGGAGAAGGACGAGTAGCGCTTCTCCCAAAGGAACCACAACCGTTCGACGCCCGAGACGGACATCGAACACCCAATTCACCTAGCGGCCGACCAGCGCGTCGGCCGTTTTTTTCTAGGGTGGCAAAGTTTGCTTGAGCAAGAGAGCTTCAAAATGGCG
>CAZTAR010000199.1:0-8661 GCA_964611695.1 uncultured Planctomycetaceae bacterium
CAAACCGGCTGGCCAAGCTCCGAGAGCGGGCCCACATGATGAAGGCCGGGCACCTCGTGAAGTTGGAAGAGACGCGCCACCGAATCGCCAAGATGCCGCCCGACAAACGGGAACCCATCTCCGGTGAGTTGCGGGCTCGCTACAAGCAGCTTGAAATCGATGTTCGGCTGGAACGGTTGGACAAGGCTGTTGCTGAGACCGAACACCGAATCCGTGATCTCACATCTCAGGCGAAGGATGCACTGGAGTCGCACGATTACCGCAAGGTGTCCGGCATGTTGGACACGGCTGCGAGGCTTCAGAAGCACAACACCAAGCTGATCCGTCTCATCGAGAGCACCGAAGCGCGCTTGGCGAAGGCCATTCAGGAAGTCGCCAAGCAGGCCCCGGAGGTGAAGGATGCGTGACATACACTCGCGATCCAGGCCTCGACGACCGGTTTGCGCCAGATGAACCACCGTACAGGTCTCGCGGCGAGGCTCAAGTGGGGAGATTCTTGGATCGATGCGGGCTCACGTTCCTCTATGAACAACCGACCCTGATACATGATCGCGGCCGTCACCGAATCTGGCGGCCCGATTTTACGCTTCCGGATCACAGGGGCCTGATCATCGAATACGCGGGCATGATGGACATCCCCGACTACGCCGCGGGTATCCGTCACAAGCAGCGAGCATACGCAAGGAACGGAATTCCTGCGATGTTCATCTACCCGACGGACATCACCCGACCGGCTTGGCCAGAGCGGCTCGCGCGCCGCCTGTATCGAGAACTCGAACCGAAATCTGGATTCCCAGCAAAGTCAGGGAACAGTCCACGCGCGGTCAGCAGGTGGTCGCATGGATGAGCGACGATGAGGATAAGATCAAGGTGTATCGACAAACGAACGTCGATGGCAGGTCTTGAGTGGCTTGGAAGGAGATCGTGCGATGACGGCTCTGCTAGATATGTTCTTTGCTATGTTTGATCCTGGCGGCTTCGGCGCGGAGGACGATGACGACTCCTCGTGCGATTGCTCTGATTGCGAAACCGACAACGACTACGACGGCGATCACGAGTGGGGAGAAGATTCTGATTCCGGCGGAGATAGCCAGACGACGTTGGGTGACTTCGAGTAGCGGACGGCGCCGAATCATGGATCCATGTTGGTCGGCGGACGACTGCCGAGCCGCACACCGCCGTCTTCGACGATGATCCGCGAACGCACATCCTCCGGGAGGTAAGCGCCTCCGTTGAGTACTTCGCGGATTGCCGTGCCAATCTTGACCGGGAGGTCATCTTTGGCCAGGAAACCGTTGACACCGGCCTCCAGGAGGAGATTGATTTGCCGATCTTCGAAAGCCGAGCCGATGCAGATGATGCGGAGAGAGGGACAGGCTACTCGCAAGGCCGCAACACTCTCGAGCCAGTCCGTCGTTTCTCCATCGATGTCCATCAGGAGAATGTCGGCAGGTTGCGTCGCCAGCATTTCGGCAACCTGCTGCGGCGTCGCCGCCAAGTCGGTCACCGTACAATGATGCTCGTACTCCAGGCGCGCGGCGATGGCACCCATGAGAATCGCGTGCTCGCCGACGAGAATGATTCTCGGATCAGGCATCATGTCATGCCCTCGCGGAGTATGGTGGACCGCCATCCATAGACGACTCCCATCCACGGCCGAATCTAACGCTTGAATCGAGCAACATTTCTCGCTCTCGTCGCAGTCCCGGAATATCCCCCCTGATCGTTCCCCACAGTGGCGTCCACTGAACTGATGACCACGCGTGATTGCCCAGCGCGGAAGCGTGAATTACGCTCGCGTTTAGGGTAGGCTGAAGGAAATGAAGATGAACTCTGCGCCAGTTGCCCTGGAGAACCGTGAGCGAGCCCAATACTCCCAAGTCAACATCTCAGGACGAGCGGGTCGGCCGCATCCTGAATGATTTCCACGATCGCCGGGCGCGTGGCGAACCGGTTTCGGAGGAGCGCCTGCTCGCCGAACATCCCGATCTTGCCAATGACCTGAAGCCCTACTTGGAGATGCTCGGAGATCTGCGGTCGGAGGGCGACCGGATCAAGCGGCTGGTCGCTGATGGTGTGCTGCGAGAGTCCGACGACCCTGCCTACCAGGCAACGCTGGGCGATTACAAGACGGTCGGCTTCATCGGCCGGGGCGGGATGGGGATCGTCCTCAAGGCTCACGAGGAGAGCCTCAACCGCACGGTCGCTCTCAAGATCCTCCGCCCCGAACTGGCCGACGACAAGGCTTCGCTTCAGCGTTTCACGCGCGAGGCGAAGGCGGCCGGGATGCTGCGTCATCCCAACATTGTGACTGTCTACTCGGTCGGTGAGCAGCACGGCGTCAACTACATCGCGATGGAATACATCGAAGGCCCGACGCTGGCCGATCTGATCCACGAGCAAGCCCCGCTGCCGACCGAGTTCATCCGTCGGCTATTTCGCGAGGTGCTGCTGGGTCTCGCCGCCGCCCACGAAGCAGGCCTGATCCATCGCGACATCAAGTCGGCCAACATCCTGCTCGACGGCTCGGAGCAACTCGCCAAGATCGCTGATTTCGGCCTCGCCCGGATGTCGGCGTCTCAGACGCGGATCACGCTGCCAGAATCGGCGCCAGGCACACCGGAGTACATGAGCCCCGAGCAGGCCCGCGGCGACGAGGATATCGATCACCGAGCAGATCTGTATTCCGCCGGCGTTGTGCTGTACGAGATGCTGACGGGCCGCACGCCCTTCAAGGCCGACACGCCTTCAGCCGTCATCCACCAGATTCTCCACGAAGAGCCCACCGATCCGCGAACGGTCAACGAACACGTCGATCCGCATCTAGCAAGCGTGGCGATGCGGTTGATGGCGAAACGCCCGGACGACCGGTTGTCATCGGCAGATGAAACGCTGAAGGCGCTGGAAGACGGGGCTCGTGTGCCATCGCTCGCGAAGCGCCGTTGGCGGCGAAAGTTAGTCGCCTGCACGGGTGGTCTCGTTGTGATTTTCGCGGCGCTTTGGGCGGGGGGCCGCACCCTCAATCTGCCGTTGCTTGGTGATCCACGAATATCGGAAATCAAGATGAACGGCACGAAGCTGTCGGTAAGGCACGACGGCGGCGATGAGTTCACAGATTTCTTCGATTTTGAGGGCCTTGGCGGCTCCATTGCAAAGGCCGGGCTCTTCGAATTCGACGAACGTGGCGTCCAAACCATCGTGGCGGGGCTGTCTGATCCCTTTGGTAAAGACATACTGTTTGCGTTTGGCGGCGATGGACAGCGACTGTGGCAAGCGCCTCTGGATTACCCACGGAAGTGGCCGGATTGCGCCCGCGTCGATCTGCCCTGGCGAATCATGAGCGTTGGCAAGCTCGAAAGCAACAACGGCGATATGCTACTCGTTGTATCCCATTTGCCGAAGGAATACCCGACCGCCATCTCGATCGTGGAGCCTCGAACCGGCCAGGTATGCTGGACGTTTTTCCACAACGGTAATATCGATGGTGCCGACAAGCTGCTCCCTGAAAAGGACCGGAGCAAGACACCCGGGTACACGGTCCTTCGGGACTACTTCGAAGACGGCAAGCCCGCCATCATTGCCTGGGGCGTCAACAACAAACTGGATGGCTTCGGGTTGCCCAGGCCGCCGAGACCGTACAAGGAACAGGAGGGTGAGGATAAACCACGGACCCCCCACGACCACGTTCCTGTTGTCATGATTCTCAGACCATACACGGCTGACTGGCAGTTTACACAGGAGGGCGTCGGCCCTCCGTGCGCTCCACAACTGGAGCAGCTCACGTGCGCTAAGCCGTTCGCGTACGCGTTTCTGGATATCCCGGCCGATGAGAAGCACTATCGCGACCCCGGCGATGGGGCCGCGTCTTCTTTAGTATCGCTCGGGACAGCCGTCATCGCAAGAGTTAACGTGCACAGGCACCGGCGCAATGCCGCAAACACGCGCAGCGATTTCTTCACAATCGAAGTGCACGAGAGTCCCAGAACAACCGAGGGCAATGAGCGCGCCAGCATACGTGTCGATTCCGAGCTGCGCTGGCTGAACGTCACGGACGACTGCGATGCGCCGCATGATGCAGCTTGGTGGAAGGACCGTTGGCATGTGATCTGTCAGGGTGCCAAGTGAGAGCATGTAGCCTGCCTGAGCACTGCGGGAAAAGAAGGCGGTGACGGGTGATGAAAGAAGATAGGGGCCGTCCCCGCAGGAACAGCCCCGTTAGTTGTAACATTCCATGGTCTTCCGGGCTACCGGCGCCGCTTCAATAGCAGGCCCCCCCCAAGAACTATGATCGCCGCCGTTGTCGGCTCAGGTACAACGGTAATGGCATCGAAGTAATCCACACTGCTCTGTCCACCATGCACTTGGAACCGGTTGTTCCAAGCCGGATCACCCGCCGGTAGCGGCAGGTCATCGAACATCAACTCCCGGAGATCGCCAGGCAGAGTGATGTACCAATCGACTGTCTCGGTGGCCTCATCGACATCGGCATCGAAGAGGTACCATGTCTCCAGCGCGATCGGGTGTGCATAGTCTATGGGGCCACCATGCGCGATCTGCGGGTACAGTGTACCCGCGATGCCTGTGTAGAGGATCCCATACTGGTGCTCGCCGTTGGGCGTATACGACCAGGCGCCTCCGCCCATACTCCCGCCCGGCCACGCATCGCAGCGCATGGCAGCCTGCACAGACCAAATCGGCGTTTGCGGCTTCTCAACAATCCGGTAGCTCTCCGCCGCCGATGACGGCCCGCCCTCCAGCCGGAATGACTGGTCGCCCTCGTACGCAACAGCATCCGACACGTACTGGCTCACGCCGGAAAACCGGTTCGTCCAGTGTGCGCCGGGGTATGAGCCGGGGGTATAAGCCTCGAACCCGTCCATCATACCGGCGTGCGCCCAGCCGCCGCACGCAGCAAGCACTACAGCTGAGGTGAGCACAGCCATTGCTATAGTAATCCTCATCTTGATCTCCTCTCAAGCAGAGCTTTGCTCCGCCATTGTATTGCCGCCAACATCAGAAGATCAAGTTCCAGCGCCGACTGACGGCAGTTCTTCGGTAACTGAAACGAACCCTCGATTTCGCCGCAAGGCAGGTAGAGGATCGCACTTCGCGGTTCCTCTCCACCTCACCAACACGACTCCCGGTCGCGGGGCTCCTTAACGCCGAAATCCGAGACAATCTTCGAGCGCGGGTTCGTTCGGGGCTCGCGCCGGATGGCTTCGGCGCAACGCCGGCAAACGGACTCGTGGGGCGAAAGGCAAGCTGGGGTGCGGAGGATGGCGAGCGCGCAGCATTCACGTGGTCGTGTCGATGGGGGTATTCCAGCTCAGCCACGCGGGCTCGGTGAGGAAGCCCTGAGAGGCTCACCCGGTGAAGAGCGCCTACAGCTTTGTCAGATACTGCGTGATCGAGCCCATCAGCTCGCGGAGGGCCTTGAGGCCGCGGAAGGAGAGCATGTGGATGGCGGCTTCGGTCTTGCCGAGTTCCGCAGCGATTTCGGCGACCGGCTTGTCTTCGAGGAAGCGCATCCGCACGATCGCCCGCTGATCGTCGGTCAGGCGGGCCATAGACGAAATCACGGCAGCTGAGGCTTCGTCTTTGTCCAGGGATCGGCTCGGGGAGGTTCCAGGAGAGCTCAAGCGAGCCATCAAATCGGAAGAGGATGTCGCGCCCGCGGAGAGAACAAGGCGTCGCTCGCGCATCATTCACAGGCCTCTCCTGAGCAAGAAGGCGGTCGCTTTCCTTGTCTTCGCTTGCACAAATACAAGCCGCAGGCAATGCCGCAGGCAAGAATGAGGAGTCCAAGAACCACCCATGGGAACAGCCCGAGGAACATGTTCTGCGCCATGTCATCAAAATGCAGGCCGGCACGAAGTCCCTCAAACCCAGAGAAGTCCGGCATGATTATTCCTGTGCGATGTCTGAATCCCACGCAATCCAGGTTAACGGATTCCGATTCCGTGTGTCATGATTCTGGTAAGGCTGGGCCGCCTGCACTTGTCGGGTTACGGAGCTGCCGCCGAACCGCCAGTCAACAAGACCAAGCCCAACACGTCCTGCGACCACCGCGCCACGGCGAACACGCGGCAAAAAGGCGGCATGGTGCTTGGTGTCCACCACATCCGCAGCCAGAACATGCCGGTGACCTTCCGCCGCCGGGCAAAGACCCAGCCGGTCAGAAGGGTCACGACGCTGGCGAAGGTCGGGGCGGTCATCACAGAATAAACCTGGCGCAACAAATCCTGAACAAACGACACAAGAATCACGGCGAGCCTCCTTGCTCAAAACGCTGGTTTCCATGCACCCAACGCATCGAGCAGGAGGCTCTTTCTTGACTTAACCGAGCTCATCCGAGCCCCTCAAGGGTGTGAAAGTCGCACTAATAAGTGATCTCAACAACCGCTACTTCGCCTGTCTCTAATCGCCAGTGCTTGTCAAATATCAGGTAGTTCGATGGGACCTCGCGAATCTGGATTTGTGCCGTGTTCGGACCATCAATACCAGTGTTAAGCGCTTCTATCTTAAGCACATTCGTTCCGTCGCGGAGCCCGAGTTGCCAGGAGTCGCCATCGATTGTAAGGGGATGATCATGCGCAAAGGTCATGTCATTTAGTTTCAATCTCACTCGGTCGCCGTCTTGCCAACCCTGGTCCCGCACACTTATGGTCACGTTTTGCGTCGTTGATGTGGCGTCGCCCAGGTCGACAGGCTCGTCTGGCGGCTCCGGACAGTTGGCTGCATCGCAGGATACATTGTCACCCATGTAGGTTCCACCCTGACCGCTGCAGTTCCACTCAGCCAGATTATTCATGCACCTGCCGTCTCCGAAGCAGCAGGCCACGGTTGGGTCTGGGAAGCTCGGAGGGGACAGGGGAGGGAGCGGAGGTGTATCTGCTGGTTCAACCCAGAAGGACATCAATACCCAGGAAAGGGGATCATCTCCGTCATCAGCATATGGATCCATGGCTGTGAACTCGACCGACCGCAAGCCCGACTTGTCCGGTCTGACAGCGTAACTGAAACTCTTATCGAAACCATCAGGATCAACCTGTAGATACTCATCGGGTGGACCGCCAATCTGAGATAGATCCATTACAATCAACCCCGCCGTGTTGCCAGCAAGTCGAAACGTGAGTACTTTCCCGACACCCACCTGCAGGTCGTTCTGGTCCACGCACTGACCCGTAATCCCGATGTCGTCCCTAGCGGATGGTGTCGCCGTCGCTATGGTCTCGAGGTCGCATTCGAAGGGATCGGCAATCTCATAAGGATCGAGAGCCCAAGATCCTGGAACTGGCCCAAACAGCTCAAATAGCTCATTGCAGCCGCCACCGCTGGCGCCCAGCGAGCAAAACAAGAAGAAGGAACCAACAGCGGAACTGAGAGCGACTTGCTTCGAAGACATCTGGTAACACCTTTCCATGTCAATACAACATCGTTCGCCTCCAAAGGGCGAGTTCACCTAGTCGCACCACATCTCTGAGTTCGGAAGAACCGATAGGGCTGAACCCCCTCGACGAAATCCTGTCATGGCCCTCTCTGATTCTCCTTACCAGCACGACTCCCAGTCGCGGTGGTTCTTAACGCCGAAATCCGAGAAAACCTTCGAGGGCGGGTCCGTTCGGGGCCAGCGCCGGATGACTTCAGCGCGGCGTCGGCAAACGGAAACCGGCGGAAGGCAGGCTGGAGTGCTGAGAATGGCGGTTCCGCATCCTGGATTCACGTGGCTAGGGCTGGAGAGATTCCAGCTCAGGCATCATGCGGGCCTGGTGGGAGAGCCCTGAGAAGCGCGCTTGCCGAGGGCCGTCTACAGCTTGGTCAGATACTGCGTGATCGAGCCCATCAGCTCGCGGAGGGCCTTGAGGCCACGGAAGGAGAGCATGTGGATGGCGGCTTCGGTCTTGCCGAGTTCCGCAGCGATTTCGGCGACCGGCTTGTCTTCGAGGAAGCGCATCCGCACGATCGCCCGCTGATCATCGGTCAGCCGAGCCATCGACGAAATAACGGCTGCGGAGGCCTCGTCTCTGGCCAGGGATCGGCTCGGGGAGGTTCCAGGAGAGCTCAAGCGAGCCATCAAATCGGGCGAGGACGCCGCACCTGCGGCTGATCTTGTCAAGCGCCGGCCGATGTCGCGCTTCTTTCGCCGCAGGTCCCGCTCGGTCTGCTTCAGTCGATCGACGGCGATCTGCTTGAGCCAGGCGTAGAAGCCGCCGGCCCCGTCGAAGGTGTAGTTGCCGATCGCCTTGAACGCGTTGACATACGCCTGCTGCAGGACGTCCTCTGCGTCGACGTGCCGGCGCAGGGCCGCAGCCATCCGCTTCTGAATGAGGCCACACAGCGGGCCGTGGTAATGCACGATCAGCCGCTGGAGCGCCTCGGCGTCACCCTCGACAGCTCGCTGCACTAACTCGTATCGCTCGGATTCACTCGCCATTGTCAGCTCAATCGCCAGCCATGCGTTCCTGCCGGCATTCTAACAGGGTAGCACACAGCGCTGGCGCTGGAAACGACAGGAGATGCCTGTACCGCCAGCGATTCTCACGACACGTTGAGCCAAGTAAGCAGCTCCGCTGGGAGATTTGATGAACCGTCGCCCGAGCCGATCGCCCGATGGCACGTGGCGACGGCCGCGGGCGAGGTGGCTACGAAGACGATTCGATC